>CAZSVD010000085.1:0-2639 GCA_964610145.1 uncultured bacterium
CACCAAATTCCCTGCGGCGGAGAAAATCCGATACACTCTTTCAAGAAGTGTTTTCCGGATAGAACTATTTCATCCGGAATGACACGATCTTTAAGAATCTTCTGCTGACTGTAAATATCTTTTAAAAATTCATTCAGTGCAAAAATGCGCTGTCTGAGTCCCCGTTCAATCCGCACCCATTCGGAGGAATCCATGACCCGCGGAATAATATCGAATGGGAAAATCCTGTCGATACCACGATCACTTCCATCTTTCACCGTAAAAGTGATTCCCGAATCAAGAAAGGATTTTTCAGCCGCCTGCTGCCGGGCAAAAACATCACTTGCGGCAATCGCGTGAATTCCTTCAATTAAAGGACGCACGGCTCCGCGCGGTTTTTCATCGACTTCAAAAAACTCGTCGTAGAAACCTTGTGTTTGATATCCCTTGAATATTTCCCCTGACAACTTCATAAACACATCCCCGTAAAACCCTAAAAAGAACCCCACCTTCCAAAATCATCTTTCATGCCAGTTAAATAAAAATTAAACGCAGTTCTTATGTACGGAGGCTCTCAGGGGACGAGAATGCTCAAATCAAAAAATGCGACGATTTTGTAGGAGATAGGCTATTTATGTAGTTTTTAAATTTAGCGCGGCTTAAAGGGATTATAAACTTCGTGTTCTTGTTGCGGCTTTTCAAGCATCTCAGCGGGCTGAGATTCAACCGATTTAGGCTGCTCAGCTTGCAAACTAACGGGATCTTTCTGAATCTGCTGTGACTCTATCTTGGAACGTTCATCCTGAATCCAATTCAGAATATCCTGCTTTTTCTGCGTTCCTACTTTTGCGCGCCAATGCGTCAAAACATAGTCTTTAGGGGGCATCGATCCCTTACGCACGGCATATTCGATTTTATCCAAAGCTTTTTTGGATGGAGGCTGACCCTGAACGTAAACCTCAGAATCAAAATCAAGCGCCGTGAGTGCTTTCAAATACTCTTTCTTTAAAAGCTGCTTCACCCCCGGAGTATGCGCATACCAGGGCAATGAAGATTGCGAGGAGTGGCATTGAAAACAGCTTTTCTGAAAAACGCGATCCGCTTTTTCAAAAGAAGGAACCTTTCCCGATAAATCTGCCGAAGCCGTTTCCTTTGCGAATACAGACGGACAAAAAGCAAGTGCTGCCAAAACCAAAAGAATTATTTTCTTTTCCATTTAAAAAAACTCCGGCATATTTTTTAAAAGCTCGGCTTCAAAATCGGAAATCGGCTTCAACATAAAATGATCCGGCACTTGGCTTCTGCCGAAATCCCAACAAAGCCAGGCCGTCGCCATATCAAAATCCGCAAAAAACATATCCCCCAAATCTTTATAAGCCCCTGCGATGTATGGATTTATTCTTAATGCGGCTAGCATGCGCTTTTCGGCCTCGCCGTTTTTCCCCAAAACCGAAAGCTGATTTGCGATAAACACATCAATCACATGCGCGCGGCTTAATTTCTTGCGGTCAATTTTCTCAAGCTCCGAAACCGCCCGTTCCGCCTGCTCTTTTCCGTCCACCCCCAAACTTCTCAGAAAACGATCTAATTCCGCGTCCTCTGCCTGATGAGTCGAAAGCTGAGACATAACTTCCGATGTGGTCTTTTGATCCCCCGTTTGAAAACCATACTCCAAAACAATCAACGCCGCGTCCAAGTAATCTTTTTTTGACTCGGCCTGACGGCGACGCTCTTCAAACCAAACTTTTTGATATCGAGGAGTTTTATTTTTGCCTAACCGCACAGACTCTATGAGCTGCCGGATGCTCTCAGCTTCAGGTATAGAGCCGGGAAGTTTCTTTGAGGTCACATAATTTGCAGGAATCTGAAATCCCTGATCTGGTTGTGATTTAAGACCGTCAAGAATCAGCACAAACTGATCCTTTGAATCAGGATTTTGAAGCTGGCTTCGAATCACATCGGGAATTTGAGAGTGACCAAGGATTTTTGACCGTAAAACAGGATGCAGCGAATTGTCATAAATCAAAAACTTGGAAAACATTTCTTTGTCGGGCAGTGGGTATTTTTCCGACCAGGAGACTTCAGCAACGTTTTTTCCATTAACCAAAAGCTTTGTTTTTCCCTTTTCGGAATTGTCTTCACTTAAAGTACTCGAACCCAAGTTGCTCTCGATTCCAAAAATACTCTCGAGTGTGAACAAATCTTCCGGCACAGTTCCGCCCGCTTTTTCAACGGCGGCCATCATCTTGAGCCGATATTGCAATTCATGCAAACGAAAAGCAGGATCCGCAAAAAGTGAAATTTCTGCGGCTGATTTTTCCCGGTGATCTAAATAGTAAACTTTTCTGTTCTTAAAATCGTAAATACGCTCAAGCTGCCCTTCTTTAACAGAAAAAAAATCTTTTCCTAAAACTACTTTTTTCTTTGAAGCGACCCGGGTTTCTTTTATTTTTTTTGTTTTGTTTTTCGCCGCCAAAACAGGTGTGCGGGGTTCCACCAGCGAATACTGCAAAACAGTTTCACTCGCGTACACCGAAAAAAACTGTACTTCCCCGGCCGTAAAAAAAAGTAAAAAAAAAAGGAAGACCATTAGGTCCTAATTGATAAAGAACAACGAAAAGTAACCCATCTTGACCTGCACCCCGGGAACGGGATGTTTT
>CAZSVD010000086.1:0-2201 GCA_964610145.1 uncultured bacterium
AGGCCGCAACCGCAAATCCGGGGACGATGGCGGCAATTCTAGGGTTAGAACAGCAGATCTGCGCGGAAGTCGCAAAAAATGCGGGCGCGGAAGTCGCAAACTACAATTCTCCGCTCCAAACAGTTTTAACCGGAACCCAAGCAGCCATTACCCAATCAATTACGCTGGCGGAACAAGCCGGGGCGAAACGCGCCATGCAATTAAAGGTGAGCGGGGCTTTTCATTCGTCTCTCATGAAATCGGCGCAAGCTGAATTATTAGCCGCCCTTGAGAAAATTCAGGTTCATCCGCTAAATTGCGGTTTTATTCCCAATGTCACCGGTGATTTAAACTCGAATGTTTCCGAAATCCGCACCATGCTGGGGCAGCAGCTTGTGAGCTCGGTTCGCTGGACGGATACCATGAAAAAATTCGCGCAGCAAAATTTAACGCACCTTTTTGAAATCGGTCCCGGAAAAGTTTTAAAAGGCCTCGCGAAAAGCTGCGAAGTTCCTGTTGCTGTTCAAACATTCGGTGTTCTGGAAGATATAGAACCCACTACAAAAATTCTTGAGGGAGTTAT
The DNA here is from genome assembly GCA_964610145.1 of uncultured bacterium. Taxonomy (GTDB): domain Bacteria; phylum Omnitrophota; class Omnitrophia; order Omnitrophales; family Aquincolibacteriaceae; genus Multiplicimicrobium. Next base: position 563 of record CAZSVD010000086.1, read on the forward strand.
TCATGCTTAAAGATAAAGTTGCGATTGTCACCGGAGCGAGCCGCGGCATTGGTCAAGCCATTGCATTAGAGCTTGCAAAACAAGGTTCAAAACTCGTCATTTCTGCATCTTCTGCTCAAAATTTAACGGAAACTGAAGATAAATTGCGCGCACAGGGATGCTCTCATTTTATCGCGATTCCTGCGGATGTTAAAAATGCGGAACAGGTGAATCTTGTGGTCAAGAATTGTATTGACACCTATGGTCGCGTAGATATACTTGCGAACAACGCAGGCATTACCCGTGACAATTTGCTCGCATTGATGAGCGAAAGTGAATGGGATGATGTCCTGGATACGAATTTAAAAAGTGCTTTTTTATTTACGAAAGCTTGTTCGCGCCCGATGATCAAACAAAAGGGCGGATCCATTATCAACATTTCGTCGGTAGTGGGGTTGACAGGAAATGCGGGACAGGCTAATTATGCCGCGTCGAAAGCAGGCTTAATTGGTTTTACCAAATCTGTCGCGAAAGAACTCGCTAAGAAAAATGTTCGCGCCAATGTGGTCGCCCCGGGGTTTATCCGCACAAAAATGACGGATCAATTACCCGAAGAGGTGAAGCAAAAGGTTGCGGGAGCGGTTGCGCTGGGCCGGTTCGGGGAACCGGAGGAAATTGCCGCGGTGGTTGGTTTTCTGGCTTCTGACGCGTCCCGGTATATGACCGGACAAGTTTTGGTTGTGGATGGCGGACTGGTGATCTGATTCGTTTTGCTCTGGGCAAAGCCCAACCGCTTAGCACATTACAGATCTTGTTTTTGGTTAGTCAGTTTTAAAATAGAACTCATAGATTTCAATTCAAGGAGGAATCATGGCTGTTGAAGATAAAATCAAAGAAATCATCGTAGAACAATTGGGTGTGAAACCTGAAGAAGTGGTTGCGGAAGCTTCCTTTGTTGACGATTTAGGTGCAGATTCACTTGATACAGTGGAATTGGTCATGGCATTTGAAGAAGAATTCGGAACTGAAATTCCTGACGAAGACGCTGAAAAGATTCAGTCCGTCGGCGATGCCGTTAAGTACATTGAAGAAAAGCTGGGCTCGAAGTAATTCGACCCAGCTCCTTCATTTCTCGCGCTAAACTACCATGCGTCGTGTTGTTGTAACTGGTATTGGCATGATTACTCCCGTGGCCAATACCGCGGAAGACACTTGGAAAGCATTTCTGCGTTCCCAGAGCGGTACAGGGCTCTTGACGCAAATTGATTCCACGCCTTTTAACTCCAAAGTTGCGGCCGAAGTTAAGAACTTTGACCCGACCGTCTATCTTTCTCCGAAAGACGCGCGCAAAACAGACCGTTTTGTGCAATTTGCCATTGCGTGTTCTAAAATGGCGTTGGACGATTCTAAAATTGATGTTTCCAAAGAAGATCCGTATCGAATTGGAACATTAATCGGAACAGGTATCGGCGGCTTACACACGATTGAAGCTCAGTACAAAGTCATGACTGAGAAAGGTCCCGATCGTCTTTCTCCGTTCACAATCCCGATGTTGATCGTCAATATGGCCCCGGGACAAGTTTCTATTACATTTGGGTTTAAGGGCCCTAACTCCTGCGTTGCCACGGCTTGCGCGACCGGATCAAACGCTATCGGCGAT
>CAZSVD010000087.1:0-2116 GCA_964610145.1 uncultured bacterium
ATTACCACTTTGCTACCGCGCCAAAAAATCTTACTTACTAATCACCAAAAGAAATTCGCACCGCTTTGCCGGACTCAATCAACCGATGCGTACGGGGCACGGTCTTCGGACGGCTCACGGCTTTCGAAATCGGGAAATGGCGAATTTCATTAGCCACATACCCTACCATATAATTCCATTTTTCCTGCGCCGCAAGATCCACCGCGGCTGAACCAAAAAGCGTCGCCAAGTTCCGGTCGAATGGTGTCGGCGTACCACCGCGCTGAATATGCCCCAAGTTAGCGGCGCGCGTTTCAAGCCCGGTTTGCTTTTCAATTTGTTGACGTAAATACTCTCCGACTCCGCCCAACTTTGTCGGATACGGATTGAGCTTATCGGGAGCTTTTTCTATCACTTTCTTCCCTTTTTGTCTCGCTCCTTCAGCGACCACAATCAAGGAATAACGTTTTCCGTACAAAGAACGCTCAGTCACCATTTCACAAATTTTATCGATATCAAACGGAATTTCCGGAATTAAAATCACATCCGCTCCGCCCGCGGAACCAGCATAAAGCGCGATCCAGCCCGCATTCCTTCCCATCACTTCCAAAATCATCACCCGGTGATGCGCGGAAGCGGTTGTGTGCAAGCGATCCAAAGCTTCCGTCGTAATCGAAACCGCGGTATCAAATCCGAATGTAAAATCCGTACAGCTGAGATCGTTATCGATTGTCTTTGGAACTCCGATAACCTTAATTCCTTTTTTCGAAAGCTGATTAGCAATCGAGAGGGTTCCATCACCGCCGACAGCAATCAACGCGTGAATCCCAAGTTCTTTTAAATGTTTAACCGCCTCATCGGAGCGGTCTTCAAAAATAATTTTTTTTCCGCGCTTCACCGGAACGCGGAATGGATTCGCGCGATTATCCGTTCCTAAAATTGTTCCGCCTTGATGCAGAATACCAATAACATCCGTGCGTCCCAGCAAATGCCCGCGCTTTTCAAGCAAGCCAAGGTAACCGTCTTCAATCCCGAAAACTTCCATGCCATATTGGCAATGAGCTGTTTTAACAACAGCCCGGATAACGGCATTGAGACCAGGACAATCGCCGCCCGAGGTTAAAATACCCAGGCGCGTCGCTGACGGTGAGCGTTTCAAAAGAAACCGTATCGCTTACTGCAAATTCTTAAGTTGCTCACCTGTGGCAGGATCAAAAGTATAACTTCCGGGAAAAGTTTGACCTGTTCGCGGATTATACTTGGTATGAACTTCCGCCGCGGGTGCAGTTTGCGTGTAAGTCGGCTGCTGAGTTGCTGCCGGCTGCGCGCCATAAGGCTGCGGCGCATACTGCGGCTGATACTGCTGCTGCATCATTTCCTGACGAATTTCCTTCTTCGTGTTTTCTTTTTGGCGACGCGCCATTTCACCCGCAACAGCACCGGTTAAAGACCGGCGCCGGCACCAATGGCCGTTCCAACACCCGCATGACCAGTCGCAGCACCGGCAAGCGCACCAATACCCGCGCCCAGACCCGCTCCGACAAGCCCACCCGATTCTCTCTCGGTAATTCCGCCGCTTTCGCTGGCCCAACCGTTAAGGAGAATCATAACCGCAAAAATTAAACTAAAAGATTTCTTTAAGTGACTCATAATTTAAGCCTCCTCAATTATATATAAGCTCATCATTAAGACGCTATTAAGACGACTTTTGTGGCAAACTTTATTCAATCTGGGACGACGTCCCTGCCCTTAAAATCGGGCATTATGATATAAGGACAACCCTTAAAATCAAAGATTTTTTTGACAGGCCCTATCCCCGCCCTGCAGCCAACGTTTCCATCCAGTTCAGAATCTTGCGCGACATTTGGCTTTTGCTCAAATTACGGTAAAGATCACAGTCAAAGTTTTGATCCACCAAAGCGGACGTCATGGGATTCCTTCCAAAAGGATAGGTTTTTCCCGGCTCATAAAAATTAGCCACAATTCCATCGAGTTTCTTTTTTTGGAGCTTGAGTTTAGCGTATTCAAGCCATTTTTCGGTTTCCAAACAAAAACAAATCACCACACGGGTTCCTTTTCGCGGTCCAAGCCCGGCTAAAATATCATGTGTGCGTTTTAACACGACAGACTGTGTTTC
>CAZSVD010000088.1:0-3523 GCA_964610145.1 uncultured bacterium
AATCGTCCGCGTCGCCATAATCCCCGGAATCGCGCAGGCAAATGAGCTTAAAAGCGGTAAAAAAGCTTTTCCGTTTAATCCGACTTTTTTCATGATGCGATCGAGGACAAATGCCGCGCGGGCCATATATCCAAAGTCTTCGAAAAAAGCGATAAAGAAAAAAAGCAAAAAGATTTGCGGTACAAAAACAATCACATTGCCGACGCCGGCGATCATTCCGTCCACCACCAAACTTTCCAAAGGCCCCGCGGGAAGATAAGCGGCGGCAAGTTGTCCCAACGACTCAACTCCTTGAGAAATCAAATCCATCAAAGGCGTTGCCCAGGAAAAGATGGACTGAAAAATCACGCCCATCACCGCGCCAAAAACAAGCCAGCCCAAAAAAGGATGCGTCAGCACATCGTCAATCTTGTGCGAAAGCGTTCGAATTTCCTGATCGGGCTCCTTCACGACCCGCGCGGAAATCCGGTCGACAAGCTGATAACGCTCAACCGTGCTTAAAGCCGAAACATCGTGCGGAAATTGGGGCTTTGCTTTATTTTTCAGGCTTTCTTCAATTGCGGATCGCAACGACTCAATTCCAACACCCAAACTGCCTTCCGTCGGAATAGCAACGAGACCAAGCTCTTCCTGAATTTTTTGCAAATTGATTTGTTTGCCGCTTTGCATCGCTTCATCCCACATATTTAAAACTAAAATCATGGGAAGTCCGACCGCCATCACCTGCAAAGCCAAATAGAGGTTACGGTTAAAATTATTCGCATCCATAACCATCACCACAAGATCAGGTTTTTTTGTTCCTTCGAGCTTGCCAAACAGCACATTGCGAACAACTTCTTCATCCGGAGACTGCGGATTTAAACTATAAGCTCCGGGCAAATCAATCAGCTCAACGGCTTCAGCGGTATTTCTAAGCTTAAGACTTCCCCATCTTTTTTCAACCGTGACGCCGGGATAATTCGCCGTATTGTGCCGCAATCCGGTCAGCGCATTAAAAATGGTTGTTTTTCCGACGTTGGGATTTCCGATTAAAGCGACATTGAAAGAGGGCATGGAAACTGCGGGATGAGTCATAAAACTTAACCGACGGGATTTATGAGAATCTGTCTGGCGTCTTCCTTACGAATAGAAAGGCTATAGCCGCGGACAATAATTTCCATGGGATCGCCTAGAGGCGCGAGCCGTTTCAAGAGAACAAGTGTTCCCGGAACAACACCCAACTCCATCAGCCGCTCGCGGAGCAGGCTTTCGCCCTCGAACCCTTTGATAATGGCTCTGGATTTAACTTTCAGATCACTGAGAAACATGGAAATATTCACCTATAAATCGCTAAATGAATACAAACTCTAATTAAGATTAAGTCTTAATAGTATAAGGCAGGGCTATTGAAATAGCAATCCCTCATCAAAAACAATCTTCACTCGACGGAAATATCATCCGGCAGCTCATTTTGATCATCCGAATGATAAGGAAAGTACTCTTTCAGACTTTCACCGGTCTTCATAATTGCTTCGACGATGCCATCCGCAAAACGATTTTCGCGAAAATGAGCCTGCATTCCCCGCACAATTTCGTTCCAAAAATCTTCGGGCAATTCTTTATCGATCAACTCATCTCCCAAAATGGCAAAATCAGGCGTATCCGAACTAATAAAAATCAAAACGCCATTGCGCTTATTTGTTGCTGTCATTCCGATTCTTTCAAAAGCATCCCGCGCTTGCGCCATCACATCCATTTCGCTTTTTCTGCGCTCAACATGCACGCGAATTTCCGCCGAAGTTTTGTATTCCAAATTCCGAATAGCCGCGACGATTTGCTCTTTTTCTTTTTCTGAAAAAAAGAACTGTGGAGCACTATGCCTTTTCTGAAAAAATTCAAATCCCATCTCTGCTTCCCTTTTTCCTTTCGCGCGAATTCATGAGCGTCAATCCGTTACTGACGCAGTTCCTTTTACCGCTTCAACATTCAAGGCAAAGGAGACAATCAAATCATGATCGATGCGAGTTTTGTGCCTCAGGACACAACTGTCCGAGCAGCGATTATGATTTGGATTGGCTTCTCTTCACCATCTCCCACTCGATCCGCCGCCTCCGAAACTTCCGCCGCCTCCGGAAAACCCGCCGCCCGAATATCCCCCGCCGCGACCACCGCTTGACCAATTAGAAGAACCGCGGCTTGTGAGAATCGCGCGCAAGATCATCCAAAAAATTGCGAACAGAAAAAACCATTCCCAAAACGTGTATCGGCTTTTGTAAGCCTTATGCTGACCCGCATAAATACCGTAGCGAATAAAATCAATCGCGAGAATAGCGAATATAATTCCAAAAAACACTTTCAACGTCGCCGCGGATCCGTCATCCTGCTTTTCAGGGAGAGCCTGATACTCGCCCTGAGTCGCCGCAAAAATTGCGTTAACGCCGTCCATAATTCCCTGCTCAAAATTTCCGTTCCGGAATTGCGGTACTACGATGCGGCGAATAATTTGTGATGAAACCGCGTCCGTCAAAACGCCTTCCAAACCATATCCCACTTCAATGCGCATTTGATGATCATCGCGAAAAATCAAAAACAGAACGCCGTTATTGCGCCCTTTCTGTCCGATCTTCCACTGCGTGGCCATACGAATCGAAATATCTTCCAGCGATCCGCCGTCCATTTCCGGAAAAATCGCCACCACCACCTGATTGGATGTGGCACTTTCAAATGCCCGCAATTTTTCTTCGAGCTGTTGTTTAACCGCAACGGAAAGAAGCGCGGCATGATCGGTGACATACCCGTCGGGCTTTTCAGGAATTTGAAATTGAGCAAACAGAGGCTTGCTCGTGCCCAGAAGAACAAGTAAAAACAGAGGGAGCAGAGAACAAAGTCTCTGCCCCCAACGTGAAAAGTTCATTTTCAGAATTTGACCTGCGGAGCTTTTTCAGCGCCCTTATCGGCCGTAAAATAAGCTTTTTCTTTCAGCCCCATCCAGCCGGCAACAAAAATACTCGGAAAACTGCGGCGCAGTGTATTGAAGCCCTGTGCGGCTTCATTAAAACGCTGACGTTCAACCGTAATACGGTTTTCAGTCCCTTCTAACTGTGACTGCAAATCCAAAAAGTTTTGATTTGCTTTTAAATCCGGATATTGCTCGGAAACCACCAAAAGCCGGCTGAGCGCGGATGACAAGGTCGCCTGTGATTCCTGAAACTTCTGCATCATTTCGGGATTATTGACCACATCCGAAGTTAAATTAATCTTTGAAATGCTCGCGCGCGCGTTCACCACATTCTGCAAAGTTTCACTTTCGTGCTTCGCGTAACCTTTTACGGTTTCAACGAGATTCGGAATCAAATCCAAACGCCGCTGATAAACATTTTCCACTTGTGACCAGGCGCTTTTCACATTTTCATCGCTTGCCACAAGCTTGTTATAAATCCCCGAAAAAGAAAGTCCGATCCACAAAACAAGCACCACGACAACACCCAACGCGATCAAAAGCCCCTTCTTCATAACCACTCCTTGTTAAAAATAAATTTGAAAA
>CAZSVD010000089.1:0-1556 GCA_964610145.1 uncultured bacterium
TAAACCGCGAGAGCTTTGATGCCTGCCTTGGGTTCGGGTGGATTATTCCGGCGGCCCGCAAGAATAGCATTTACGGTGAAAGTTAACGGCTTTGACAAAGGAATTTTTCTTGAAAGGCGTGTGCCGATTTCACAAAGGTAGCGTAAACGCGGATTCGTGATATCCATGCGCGTCTGAAGATAACGCGGATTCTTTGAAGGCTTTCCTCCGACTATGCGGGGATGAGAAGGAGCCGCCGCGTATTCAGGTTCTTCATTTTTCTCAAAATCAGAAAGCATATTTTTGACCGAATCCGTGTAACTGTCGAATCCGATGGCGTCTTCGATAATCTTCTGCACATCATTGTGTGTTAACGGTTCATAATTCGAAAGAAAAGTATTCGGACTGGAAAGATCTTTTTCTGCTTGTTTATCGTAACCGCGGATAATCGCGTCGTCCGGGCGCTGAAAGAGACGATACTCACAATTGGTGATGACTTTGACGCTTGGATTTTTATATTTCGGGTTGAGATATTCAATGCTGGAAGCGGGAACAAGTGCCGAAGCCGTAATATCATCTTCAACCTGAATTTTTTCGGCGGAAGTAAAATCCTGACGAACGCGGAACACGCGGCGCGTGCCATCCTCGTCATAGCCGACGCGCAAATAACTTGAAACGAGTTTGCGGCCGTCAAACTTGAGCTCATGTCCCAGATACCCATTCATGATATCGACGCTGAAATGTTGGCGCCAATTGTTGCCCCATTCTTCGCGCCAATAACATTTGATCAAATAGGTTAAATCTTTAATCGAAGGAATAATCGAATCGAGCCAGGTGTTGTATTCATCGGTATATTCCGGCGAAGGCGAGAGCAGTTTAATCACCGAGCCCAGAGATCGTTCGGGGCTCAAAATGGGACGACTTTGAGGGCGGTTCTTTGACGCGTTGCGATAACGTTTCGTGAAATCATGATTTAAGATGGCCTCAACCATATCAAGATCTTTAGGCAAATTCGCGGTGAAGAATGAACTCGGGACAACCGCATCCATGATGGATTTTGAAATTTCAGATTTTCCGCCGCCTGAAACCGTGCAAGGCTTATGGCAAAGTGTGCCTTCCGGCGCGGTGCCGGTTAAATACCATGTTTTTCCGTCGATACGTTTACGTAAATTGATTTTATAACCGGAAGGTAGAACATAAGTATGAAAAGCCTTCAAGTGAATGGAAACAGATTGGTCGCCATGCTGCCACGTGACTGTTTGCTGATGCATGTTAAAGCGGGAGTCTTCAGGTACATAGATAATATCCCGAAAATTTTTGTCGATACCGTAACCTTCGGGTTGCAAATCCATAATGGATGAGAACTGACGCGCCATCTCGGCAAAAGTGGTCGGGTCACGAACAAGCGCGGGACTTAAATCAAATTGATCTCCGAGATCATAGCCCGCAAACGCAATCGCGCCGCCGGCATGCTCTTCTTCAGCAAATCCAAAAAGATTGCAGGCATAGCTGATTTGAGTTTTAACTTCTTTTTTGCAATATCCAAAATAATTATCCGCGATGATCGTCACAATCAC
>CAZSVD010000090.1:0-4754 GCA_964610145.1 uncultured bacterium
AGTTCTGAGTCCCGCTTTTAAGCCACCATCCGTCATTCATTTTCAGCGCATCGGAAGGTTTTTTGATCGGGTTTTGGCAGCGGGCGATTTTGAAACTGTAGATTTTTTTGGTGAGATCAGAGCTTTTAACCTGTTTGTGAATTGCCATCGTTAACTCTCCTTGGTTTTTTGTTGAAGTGCGTTTTTGATGCCGGTGTTGAAACCCTGCGATTCCAGATCCGCGTCGGAAGATTTGGTTTGATTGAGATTAGAAGCGAATGAGGCCTGTTTAAATTCATCGGGAACGGTTGATTCAAGAATGGAAATCAAATCAGCGTCTTTGACCGGAAGTAAGTATTCGAGTTTAATCCAAAATCGGCTTTTGAGGCGGGGGGAGTAACATTCACAGTAGCCTTCTGCCGCGCTGAGGCCTAAAAAACGGAAAAAGTCGCCCTGATGAACTTCCTCGCCGTATTCGTCATGCCTTTTGAGGGCAAGACTCTCAACGAGTTTCAGCCAGTCTCCGCATTGAGGCGTCTTTTTCTGGGTCATAATTCCATTCGTGCTAAGAACTATGCATGAACTTCATTCCCATAAATGAGATCGACCGCTTCTTTAAAAAATGAAGTAAACTTTACAAAAATAATTGAAATTTTCTTACTTTTTACACGTCTTACTGTTGAGATCATTTCACGTGACGAAGCAATCAAAAATCATGCCAGGAATATTTGTTTTAATGGGAGCGGCGGTGCTTTTGTTTTTTCAGGGCTGCGCTTCTCAGGCCGGTTTTTCGCAGTCTTTTCCCAAGAGGCTAACGGAAACTCAAAGTACCTGGTATTTTCAGCATCACGGCAACCCTCAGTTTTCACCTTCCTCGCCTGATCCGGGACTTCAGGGAAACGGGCATGGTTTACAGCCCATCATGGATCGTTTGGTTTATGCCTCGCCTTTGCGCGGTTATTCGATACCGGTCGCGGTTTTAAATGATGAAAAAATTAACGCTCAAACGGATGGTAAGACAGTTTATCTCAACGTAGGATTGCTGAAAGCTTTTTACGGGCACGATGATTTAGTGGCCGCGGTGTGCGCGCATGAATTGGGACATATTCTGGCAAATCATCAAACGAATAATCACAAAGGCGGTTCGGCGCTTGGTTATTTGAACTATTTAACCCCCGCGCTGAATGTGGTTCCTTATGGGGGATTATACGGAAGCGCCGCGATCACGGCCATGCAGCAAGGCGTGAATATTCATGAATACTCTTATGATCGGCTGCAGGAAAACGAAGCCGATGCGATCGGGGCCATTTTGGCGGCGGACGCGGGATATAACCCTCTTGGATTGAGTCAATTTTTAGATTATGTCGGCGGTTCGGCTTTCGGCGTTCCTAAAAACATTTCCATTCCCACAAGCGTGGGTGCTATTCCGCAAAGCGCGTTGATTACAGTGTTAAGTTCTAGCCCGCTTTATAAAACGCATCCGCCGTCGAAACAGCGCAAAGAAATTATTGATCTTATTATCCAAAGAAAAAAAGGTTTAATCACGCATGATGAACTCAAGAAAAAATCCGCGTGGCTTGCGGATCTTTATCAATCGCTTGAATTGAGCCGTCCGCGCGCTTAGAAAGGAAAATATGTCTGAAATCAAAAAGGGAATTTATGAACATTACAAAGGCAATCTCTATGAAGTGCTCGATACGGGCATTCATACCGAAGCGAGAGAACAAGTTGTGATTTATAAGGCCCTTTATAAGGGTGATTTTAAAGAAGGGCAGCTTTGGGTGAGGCCGCTTGCCATGTTTCAAGAGGATGTTTTGATCGACGGCAAAAAAATCCCGCGTTTTCGCTATTTAAGACCTGCTTTGTGATCCATTCTTAAAGATTTTTCTTCCGGCGCTAATTTGCTAGAATACCCGACTTATGAAAGAGCTTGATAAGCGCTACAACGCTAAAGACATTGAAGAACGGATTTACCGGAACTGGGAAGCCAAGGGCTATTTTCGCCCTGAGACACAAGTGTCGAAAAAAACCGGTAAACCTTACGTTATTGTTATTCCCCCGCCCAACGTAACGGGCATTCTTCACATGGGCCACGCGCTTAATAATACGATTCAGGACGTGATGATCCGCTGGAATCGCATGCGCGGAATTGAAACACTTTGGGTGCCGGGCGTTGACCATGCCGGTATCGCGACGCAAAACGTCGTTGAAAAAAAACTCGCCAAAGAAGGTAAGCGCCGCTGGGATTTGGGCCGCGAGAAATTTCTCGAAGAAGTTTGGAAATGGAAAAAAGAATCCGGCGATACGATTACGCGCCAGCTGCGCCGTCTCGGAGCTTCCTGTGATTGGTCGCGCGAAGCTTTCACGATGGACGAAAATCTTTCCAAAGCCGTGCGCGAAGTTTTCGTGACTTTGCATGAGAAGGGCTTGATTTATCAGGGTAACCGCATTATCAATTGGTGCCCGCGTTGCCAAACTGCGCTTTCGGATGAAGAAGCCGAGCACAAAGACACCGAAGGCGGTCTTTATCATTTGAAATATCCCGTCGTCGGAGCTAAAGGTCCTTACGAAAAAATGGGTGTGGATCATATTGTTGTTGCGACGACGCGTCCCGAAACGATGCTTGGTGACGTTGCCGTAGCGGTGAATCCCGAAGATCCGCGTTACAAACATTTGCTCGGTAAAAAACTTTTACTTCCGCTTGTGAACCGTGAAATCCTTGTGATTGCTGATGAATTCGTTGATCCTGCGTTTGGAACCGGAATGGTTAAAGTAACTCCTGCGCATGATCCGAATGACTTTGAAATGGGGCAGCGTCATAAGCTTCCGCAAATCAATGTGATGCAGCCGAATGGCAAAATGAATGATCAGGCCGGCCCGTATAAAAATATGGACCGTTTCGAAGCGCGCAAAAAAGTGATCGAAGATTTGGAAGCGCAGGGATTATTTCTTAAAAAAGAAAAACATATGCACGCGGTGGGGCAATGTTATCGCTGTCAAACTGTCGTTGAACCTTATCTTTCGAAGCAATGGTTTGTGAAAATGCAGCCGCTTGCTGACAAAGCGCTGAAGGCGCACAGCGAAGGCAAAACCACTTTTTATCCCGATCGCTGGACCAAGGTTTATACCAATTGGCTTGAAGGTATCCGCGACTGGTGCATTTCGCGTCAAATTTGGTGGGGACATCAAATTCCCGCATGGTATGACGATGCCGGGAATGTCTATGTCGCGCGCAGTGAAGCCGAAGCGAAAACCGTCGCGAAAAATAAAAACGGCAAAGATGTTTCTCTGAAACAAGATCCGGATGTTCTCGATACATGGTTTTCCTCGTGGCTTTGGCCGTTCTCAACTTTGGGTTGGCCTGATAAAAACGCTTTGGATCTCAAAAAATATTATCCCGGTTCGGATTTGATCACGGCGCCGGAAATTATTTTCTTCTGGGTCGCTCGCATGATTATGGCAGGCTGTGAGTTCTTAGGCGAAGTTCCGTTTAACCGCATATATCTGCATGGAACTGTGCGCGACGATCAGGGTCGCAAAATGTCGAAGTCGCTCGGCAATTCAATTGATCCGCTTGAAGTGATTGAAGAAATGGGCGCGGACGCTTTGCGTTGGTCGCTTGTGATGCTTTCGGCACAAGATGTCTATCTTTCCCGCGAAAAATTTGAAGTTGGCCGTAATTTTACCAATAAACTTTGGAATGCTTCGCGTTTTGTGTTGATGGGGCTCGAAGGCTACGCTGAAGGCACAGCCGATTTAAAAATTGATCCCAAAAAGCTTCCGTCCGCGCATCGCTGGATTCTTTCGACACTTGAAAAGAAAACTAAGTTGATTGAAAAAACTCTTTCCGAATTCGGTCTCAGTCAGGCATCGACGGAGCTTTATCATTTCGTCTGGAATGATTTCTGCGATTGGTTCATTGAGCTTGCGAAACCCTATTTGCAGGACGAAAAGACAAAGAAAGAAACTCAGGCCGTTCTTTTTTATGTGCTCGAGAAAATACTACGTCTTCTTCATCCTTTTATGCCATTTACCACGGAAGAAATTTGGCAGCGTTTCCGCGAGCTTGCACAAGACGGAAAGCAATGGCCTGAAACCCTTATGCATGCTCTATGGGCAGATGAAAAATCGAAATTCAACGATGAAGCGGCAGAAAAGGAAATGGATATTTTGCAGAGATCAGTTACCGGGTTGCGTGATATTCGCGCTCGCATTGGCGCCCCGCCGTCGCAAAAAATTACTGCTGTGATTCATGTTAAAGAAAAAAACAGCCTTTCGCCGTTGACTCGATTGAATGCGCAGATTTGCGGAATGGCAAAGCTTGAAAAACTTGAGATTGTCGAAAGCTTCGCCAAACAAGACGGATATTCAGTAAGCCCGTTTGCGGATTTCGATGTTTTGGTTTCAACGCAGGGGTTAGTTGATCCGGCCGAAGAAAAGAAAAAATTGGAAAAGAAAATCGCGGAACTTGAGCCGTGGATTAAGTCCATGACAGCCAAACTCTCGAATGAAAATTTTGTCGCGCGTGCTCCGAAACAAGTGATTGACGGCGAAAAAGCCAAACTCGAAGATGCCAAAAAGCTTCTCGTATCCTGCCAAGAACAGCTCACGAAAATCAAGTAAAAGCATTTTGCTCTCAAAGCAAACTTTGCAGTCTATCCGTCTGGCATTAACCGAAGACATTGGTGCGGGTGATATTACTTCCAAACTATTAATTCCGCAAAATGCCAAAGGCCGCGCGCGGATTATTTCAAAATCTTCCGGAGTTTTTTCGG
>CAZSVD010000091.1:0-6002 GCA_964610145.1 uncultured bacterium
GACATCACTTCACCGACCGATTTCATCTGCGACGAAAGACGGCTGTCAACGCCTTCAAATTTCTCAAAGGCAAAACGCGGAATTTTGACCACGCAATAATCAATTGAAGGCTCAAAAGACGCCGGCGTGTACTTGGTAATATCATTAGGAATTTCGTCCAATGTCAAACCCACGGCCAATTTCGCAGAAAACTTTGCGATGGGAAAACCGGTCGCTTTTGAAGCCAATGCGGAAGACCGCGACACACGCGGATTCATTTCAATAATGGTCATGCGTCCGTCTTTGGGATTCACGGCAAATTGCACATTTGAACCGCCGGTTTCAACACCGATTTCTGTCATCACGGCTTTCGCGGCGTCGCGCATGCGCTGATACTCTTTGTCAGTCAAAGTTTGCGAAGGGGCTACTGTAATTGAATCTCCCGTGTGCACGCCCATCGGATCAAAATTTTCAATCGAACAAATAACCACGAAGTTGTCTTTCGTATCACGCATAACTTCAAGCTCATATTCTTTCCAGCCAAAAATAGATTCTTCGACCAAAACCTGATGGATCGGACTGTAATCAATGCCGGTTTTCGCGATGCGGCGCAACTCTTCTTCGTTTTTACAAATACCGCTCCCCGATCCGCCGAGCGTAAAACTCGCACGCACAATCACGGGGTAACCTATTTTATTCGCAACATCCACCGCTTCATCTACCGATGTGGCAAACTGACTGACCGGCAAATCAAGTCCGATTTTTTGCATCGCTTTCTTGAAAAGCTCGCGGTCTTCGGCTTTTTTGATCGCGTCATATTTCGCGCCAATCATCTCAACATTGTATTTTTTGAAAATACCTTTTTCGTAAGCCTCTACCGCAAGATTTAATCCTGTCTGTCCGCCCATGGTCGGCAAAACCGCATCAGGCCTTTCTTTCGCGATTACTTTTTCAAGAAATTCAACCGTCAAAGGTTCAATATAAACCGCATCCGCCATTTCAGGATCGGTCATAATGGTGGCCGGATTGGAATTAATCAAAACAACCTTGTAGCCTTCTTCTTTAAGCGATTTAATTGCCTGCACACCGGAATAATCAAACTCACAGGCTTGGCCAATAATGATCGGCCCGGAACCGATTAAGAGAATTTTTTTAATGTCTGTTCTTTTTGGCATACGAAATCCTATTTCTTATCAATAAGGTCATAAAAACGTTCAAATAAATAACTGGAGTCATGCGGTCCGGGAGAATTTTCGGGGTGATATTGGACCGAAAACAACTTATGCTTTTTATGCTGCAAGCCTGACAAAGTTTTATCCGTTAAATTAATGTGCGTCAGTTCCGCTCCCGCTTTAGCAAGAGAATCCACATCCACAATAAAACCATGATTTTGCGAAGTGATTTCGATTTTCTTCGTGGTCAAATCCATCACAGGGTGATTTCCGCCGCGATGACCAAATTTTAATTTGGAGGTCGTACCACCGAGCGCCAATCCGAGCATTTGATGCCCGAGGCAAATCCCAAAAATGGGCTTCTTCCCGATGAGTTTTTTGACGGTTTCAATCAAATAAGTCACGGCTTCCGGATCTCCCGGGCCGTTGGACAGAAAAATTCCGTCGGGATTCATTTTTAAAATTTCTTCCGCACTGGTATCGGCGGGAACAACCTGCACTGAAAAACCATGGTGAATGAGTTGGCGCAAAATATTATGTTTAATCCCGCTATCAATCGCGACCACCTTATACTTCTTTGGTTTCTTCGTACCCCACTCGAACCCTTCGAGCATTTCTTCGTTAAACTCATAAGGCTTTTTACAGGAAACTTCTTTAACCAAATCAACTCCGACAATACTCGGAGAATCTTTCGCCATTTGCACAAGCTTCTTATGATCGGACTCACGAGTTGAAATGACACCTTTTTTGGCGCCGTAAGTACGCAAATGCTTTACCAATTTACGCGTATCAATCCCTTCAATTCCGGGAATGTTATAGCGCTTTAAATAAGCATCCAACGATTCCTCAGAACGGTAGTTGCTCACAACCGGGCTTAATTCACGGACAACAAAACCTTCAACCCACGGACGCGTTGATTCAACATCTTTGGAGTTAATTCCATAATTTCCGATATGCGGATTGGTCATGACAACGATTTGCCCCTTATAGGAAGGATCCGTCAATATCTCCTGGTACCCGGTCAAAGAAGTGTTAAAAACAACCTCTCCAAAAATTTCGGTTTGCGCGCCGAAACCTTCTCCTTCAAAAACTAATCCGTCTTCTAATGCTAAATATGCTTTCATAAAACTTCGTCCAAATTATTTTGAAAAATCATAATGATACCCATTCACAAAATTATGTATTACTTTGCCTTTTAATTTTTTTCCGAAGAAACACGAGTTCTTTGATTTTGAGTGAATATGTTTAGGCTCAAAAACCCACTCGTGATTCAAATCCGCGAGAACAAAATTGGCCAGTTCCCCTTCGCCCAATTTTCCAAGTTTGGGTTTACCGATAATCTCGCTCGGATGCAGACTCATTTTCCGGACAATATTCGCGATCGGCATTTTTTGACCGTGATAAAGAACCGTCATCACTACGCCAAAGTAAGACTCAAGCCCCACAACTCCATCCGGCGCAACCTCCACGTCCAATTCTTTCTCTTCCGCCGCATGCGGAGAATGATCTGATCCAATCACATCGATCGTACCGTCTTTTAGTCCCTCTAAAACAGCGCGTTGATCTTCCGGACTGCGTAGCGGCGGGCTGATTTTAAAATTAGTGTCATAGGTAACAAAGTCATCTTCCGTTAAAAACATATGATGCGGCGTCGCCTGAGCGGTTACGCGAATCCCCTCTTGTTTCGCCTCACGAATATATTCCACGGCACGTTTTGTGGTCACATTGGTTAAATGGAGTTTACACCCGGTTAATCGCGCTAACTCCAGATCACGCGCTGTCGCGATATCCTCCGCGGCACCGGGGCGTCCGCGCAAACCCAACCGCGTTGAAACAACACTTTCATTCATCACACCCGCCGCGCTCAACCGTAAATCTTCAGCCTGCGACATGACCACCAAGTCATAAGTTGCGGCATATTCGTAAGCGCGCCGCGCGACACCGGAATCCTGCAGCCAATTACTGCCGTCCGTCACCGCTACCGCGCCGGCATGTTTCATTTCAGACATTTCTGAAATTTTTTGCCCCGCAATTCCCTGGGTCAGGGCTCCTGCCGGAAAAATATTGAAGTCACTCAAAGCTCCGCGATCAAATTGATATTTCACAACCTGCGCGTTGTCACAGGTTGGTTTGGTATTGGGCATTGTGACACAGGCACTGAACCCGCCTGAAATCGCGGCAACAACTCCGCTTTCAATTGTTTCTTTATTTTCAAATCCGGGATCGCGGAAATGAACCTGCAAATCAATAAATCCGGGGAATAAATACATTCCTTTCGCATCGAATACATCCGCATCGGAGGGCACTTCAAGCTTTTTGCCCCACTTTTGAACCTTCCCATTTTTGATATAGAGCTCCAAGGTGTCGTCAATTTTGTGGAATGGATCGATCACATGCGCGTTCCGAATCACCAGATTTTTTGCCTGACGGCGATGAAGACCGTTACTCATTTACCGGTGCTCCGCTTAAAAGATAAAGAACCGCCATACGCACGGCGATTCCGTTGGTAACCTGTTTCAAAATAACTGACCGCGGACTATCCGCCAAAGAACTTTCGATTTCCACACCGCGATTCACCGGTCCCGGATGCATCAGAAGAGCGTCCGGCTTGGCGCGTTGAAACATCTTTTCATTCATCCCGTAAGTATCCGCATACTCACGCAAACTGGGGAACAAACTTTCGTTTTGGCGTTCAAGCTGAATCCGCAACAATGTCACCGCATCGGCATCCTGAACGGCCTTCAGCGGATCAAATTCAACCTTCACACCCAATTCTTCGATATCTTTCGGAATCAAAGTTTTAGGACCGCAAACAACCACATTCGCGCCCAACTTGGTGAGTCCCCAAATATTGGACCGCGCCACACGCGAGTGCAAAATGTCGCCAAGATAAACAATCTTCAACCCTTTGATATCCTTCTTTATTTCTCGAATCGTGAAAATATCAATCAGGGCTTGTGTCGGATGCTCATTAATACCGTCACCCGCGTTCACAACACCTTTGCTCGTGTATTGCGACAATCGATAAGCCGCCCCAGAAGAAGGATGACGCATGACAATTAAATCCACTTTAAGCGCTTCGATATTTTGAGCGGTATCGCGCAAAGATTCCCTTTTAGTCATACTCGAAGCTGAACCGGTCATCCCGATTGTATCCGCGCTTAATCTTTTTTCCGCGATTTCAAACGACATACGCGTGCGCGTACTGGGCTCAAGAAAAAGATTCACCACGGTTTTACCGCGAAGCGCGGGAACTTTTTTAACCGTCCGCTGCGAAACTTCGCTGAAAGACGCCGCCGTATCCAAAATTAATTCGATTTCTTCTTTTTTTAAATCGCGCAAACCGATCAAATCTTTGCGATTCCATTGCGCGCTTGTCATGAAATTACCTCACGTGTTTCAGGCAAAATCAAAGCTTCATCTTTCATGTCGGTTTCCTGGAGGTGAATTAAAACCCGCTCTTGTCGCGACGTTGGAATATTTTTTCCGACAAAATCCGCCTTGATCGGAAGCTCACGATGTCCCCGGTCCACAAGCACGGCAAGCTGTACCGCGCGAGGCCGTCCAAAATCGGCGATCGCATTCAACGCAGCACGAATGGTTCTTCCCGTAAAAAGGACATCATCCACCAAAACAACCGTGTAATCTTCCAAATCGAAAGGAATGTCGGTTTCTTTCACTTGCGGATGAACCCCAACTTCACTTAAATCATCCCGGTAAAGGGTTATATCTAAAATCCCCAACGGCAGCTCAAGAGAGCAAATTTCTTTGATTTTAGCGCGAATCCGCTCGGCAAGAAAAACTCCGCGAGTGCGAATTCCCACAATCGCCAAACTCTTCGGGTCGAGATTACGCTCAATAATTTCATGAGCGATGCGGGAGATGACGCGTTGAATTTCGGAAGAGTCGAGGAATGTTCTAGGCATAGACACCGCCTCGAAAAAATTCACCTAATATGAAAAACCAACGATTTCTTGCAGTTGATCCGAAGGAACAGAGCAAAAATAAGAGCAGAAATAAAAAGACTCCGCCTTGATAAGGAAGCGGAGTCGACAACAAACCGAAACTATTTATTAAAAGAGTAACCATTGTTCCTTTGACAGCGTCACAGCACTGTTTTAAAAGGTCGAACAAGCCAAAATAGCCATATTCGAGTTGGTGGATAATACTCTCGGGACATATCCCTGTCAATCGGTTTCAGGGACTTCCCTATACAAATAATAAGAAGGATAAACAAAAATAGCAGATAGGGAGCGCCTTTTCTATAAGCCGTGTTCTGTATTCGCGTTAGCGAATGATGATCATCTGTCTGGGAGCCCCCTTTCAGGGACCCGCTAGCGGCTGACCCGAACAAACATCCCCGAAAGGATCAAAGCGGACACTTTGTCTTGCGAGTTTATTCGTTTGCCTTTCTTCACGTAGAGATTGCCGCGTTTCACCCTTTCCAAGGGTTTACCCTCAGAAAGACTCGTCTCTGTGGCTCTAATCCGTCCTGAAGATTAATTCAGGAGATGGGCGTTACCCACTACGATGTCCTATGAAGCACGGACTTTCCTCTCGGTATATACCGAGCGATCATCCAAAAAGGCGCTCTTACTATCTGCTCTATAACTTGAAATAAAATGAGATTAAACCAATCGCCGGAGACAAACTAGCGACTAAAGATTTTTGATTTGTTCTTTTGAAAGCTCAGCCCAAATTAAATCAGGATACTGTTGCGCAATGGCTTCAAATCCAGTCTTTGCCTTATCCTTCTCATTCAAAGCGGCATAACTCTTAGCAATGTAATATTTTGCCACAATCGCTAAATTACCCTCTGGCTGTTCATCAATATATTTCTGATAGGACTCA
>CAZSVD010000092.1:0-3859 GCA_964610145.1 uncultured bacterium
CTGGGTGGGTAATTTATTTAAGAGCCGCAGTGATCATATATCCCGCTCAGAAATTTTGGTTTTGATCACTCCGAAAATAGTTTCAGGTGAAAAAGATGTCGTAGACGAACCAATCTCAATTAAGACCGGACCGCTGCCATCTTCAAGAAACGTCTTTGTTCCAATGCCGCCTACTGCGGTAGCGTCGGCAAATGATCCGCAATCGGCTGCTGCGATGCAGCAAGGTGGGGCTGCATGAAAAAAATAGCATGGGGTTGCATAGTAGGTTGGATGCTTAGCTTGTATTTGGGTGTGCAACCCGTGTTAGCGCAAAATTCATCTGAGCCAACCGCGGTCAAGCGTGATGCCGCAAAAGGGGATAATGAAGAGACACTTTTTAACACGCTAAATGAAACGCTCGAAGAGAATCGAAAGATTCGAGTCGCAATGAAAGAGCTTCAGCAGGCTTTACAAAAGAAAACCATTGAAGCAGAAGATTTGAAGTCAGAGTTGCGAAAGCTGGAAGCTTTGGCGCTTGAGCGTAATCATGAATTGGGTCAGAAAGTAAAAGATTTGGATGATCAAATCAAAGCATCCGCAGATAAATCCGCCAAGTTTGAAATCGAAAAAGATGAATTCATGAAAGAGAAAAAGGCCATCAAGGAAGAGTCGCATGCCAAGGAACTTGAAAATATAAAGCTTCGAAAAATGTTGGGTAACTCTGTTTTGCGTGATGAACAGGAAGAGCTTTTGAAGACCGCACGCGAGAACAGCGAAATGGCGAAGCAGTCCCAGGAGCAAATCATTAAGTTGAATACGGAAAATCAAACATTCAAAAATGAGCTCGCAACCGCTTATTATCAAAGCGGTGATATTTTATTTCAGGTGAAGCGCTATGGCGAAGCGGTAGAGGCCTATCAAAAGGTCATTAGTTATGATCCCGCGAACTCATGGGCCTATCATAACCTCGCGGTGATAGAAGATTATTACCTTAATCAGCCTCAATTGGCTTATCAGCATTATCAACTTTATTTAAATTATAAGCCCGCTGATGAAGCAGCTCAGGATGTTCGCCGAAGAATTCTCGATCTCAACTTGCTGGATAAAGTTGCGCCAACGACACCGCTTAAACGTGATTTTGATAAAATGCATCGCGAGTCAACGAACGCGAAATTCTAAAGATCTCTTCATTTCGACCTTTTTTTTGATTCGGGATATCTTTTGCTCCGCATCCCTCAGATTTAACCTGCCTTTTTTTTCGTAAATTTCTCTTAAAAAAAACGCAATTTTCCTATAGAATATGCCGTTAACCTATTGATATGCCTAGGCTTGCGTAAATCGGTTTTAAAAATAGCATGTGCTATCAATAAATAGCATCATATGGAGATTTTTCTATATTTTGTGATAGTATTTAGTATGTCACCAACTGTGTGAAGTTGTTGTGGGTAAATTTTGTTTAAAAATTTTGAAAAAACTTGTAAATCGCAAACTTTTCGAAAGAAAAGGGCGCAAAGCCATAGGTCTAAATCTCGGGAGTTTTTTGGAGACATGATAGCTAGGTTGCCAGGTTGGCAAAGAACAAACAGATTGGTTTTGGGTAATCATTTCGACGCATTTTCTTTTCTGCGTGTTGCATTTTTATTTTTTATTTTTCTGGGTTTGTTTTCTTATTCTGCTTTTGCCAACAACCTTTCGATTACAAATACGGAAACGGCGGATCTTGATACAACGAATGATACGATCGATGTTGAGTTTGATATATCCTGGGCGAATTCATGGAAAGATAACGAAAACTATGATGCCGTTTGGGTTTTCTTAAAATATTGCACGAGCAGTTGTACGAGTAACGGTGCGACTTGGAGCCATGCCACGCTTAAAACTTCCGGAACTAATCCGGCCGATATTTCGCGGGGTTCAGGAACTTTGCTCGATGTGATCGTAAGTGCAGATAAGAAGGGTGCATTTATCCAGCGTACTGGTAACGGAACAGGGACTGTAACAACAACGAACATGCAGCTGAAGTGGGATTACGGCAGTGACGGCGTTTCCGATGCGACTGCCTACGCTTCAACGACCAAGGTTCGCGTTTTCGGAATTGAAATGGTTTACGTTCCGGAAGGTCCTTTCTACCTGGGGGACATTGCAGACGGTACAGCAAACGGCACTGCTTATAACATCGAATTTGGTGGTGCGGCGACTAGCTTGCCCGGTTTGGTGTCAAGCGGTGGTGATTTGCAATTCAACACGACAGCGGGAACTTTTTATTACAACAATGCGGGCGCTCCCAACGCCAATGACTCCGCGGATGGAGCGATTTTCACTTTGCCCGCAACTTACCCTTTGGGCTATTCGGCGTTTTATGCGATGAAATATGAAATTACGGAAGGTCAATGGGTGGCCTTTTTTAACACGCTGACCGCGAATGGACAAACCAATCGCGATATTACCGTTGCTTCCGCAAAAAACTCAGACGGTGTGACGACTCGCAACACGATTGCTTTCACGTCGGGTACAGATGCTACGACAACTCGCGCGGATCGCGCTATGACTTGGCTCGGCTGGCCCGATTTAGCGGCGTATTTAGATTGGGCTGCCTTGAGTCCGATGACAGAGCCGCAATATGAGAAAGCGGCGAAGGGACCTGTTTATCCTTCTGCGGCCGCGCAGTATGCCTGGGGATCCACAACCATTTCCGGTTGTGTCGCGGCCGGACATTCAGGAACAAATGACGGAACGGAAACATGCACCGCGGGTGCTTGTGCGGGTACGGGAACATGCTATGTCACCTACAACAATATTACTTTTTCGAATGGTTTGGCTGGAACAGATAACCAGACAGGCGCAACCCGAGCCGGATTATATGCAACCGGTTCGACAACCACACGTGCTCAAACGGGTGCAAGTTATTGGGGAATTATGGACTTAACCGGAAACGTGACTGAAATGGTGGTGGGAATGGGTTGTATCGGTGCAAGCGCGGGTAACTTCACAAGCCGTCAGTTTACCGGAAGCAATGGTGATGGAAATTTGGTGAATATTTCAAGCGCAACGTATGACGGTAATGCGACCAATCAAGATTGGCCCGGACTTTCAACCACCGTGACACAGGGAATTACAGGAACTACAGCGGCCACGGGCATGGGAAAGCGCGGCGGAAGTTGGGCCACGACAACGGTTGCGTTATTAGCCGTTCCGAACAGAACGGGATCTTGCACGGCTGTTGCGCGTGCGAACACATCGGGTGGTCGTGGTGTTAGGGCAGCGGGGACTTGATTTTTATGAATTTAGGGAGATTTATTTTTCTTGGATAAGCATGATTGGAAAATAAAATCAGGTGCCTGGCTGCTGATTGCGGCGCTCTTTTTTTGGCAAGTCAGCCCTCATAACGCTTTTGCCGTGATTTTTAGCGGCGGCAGTTATGATGGATTTTCTTCATCTGATGCTTCATCGGCCGGAACAGGGTACACACTTTCATTCACGACATCACCCTCTTCATCGTCAGTCGCCGGACAAGCTTTTGCGACTCAGCCCGTGATCAAGGTTGTTGATCGTAACGGGCAAGTCGTAACTAGCGCAACGTGTACGGCGACGATTTCAATCAGCAATAATTCCGGCAGCGCAACTTTGGGCGGAACGACCACCGGCCTTTCATTCACCAGCGGAAGTTATACGGCTTCAGGCTTGTTCATTGATGAACCGGGTGAACTTTATACCTTGGCTGCTACCGGAACTGCCGGAACTTGTAACGGATTCACGGCCACTTCTTCTTCGTTTTCAGTTGTGAGTTCAAACTATCAGGTAAAATCACAGCTTTTGTTTGATGGTTCTTCAACTTATACGATTCATAGTTGGCTCGAAAGTAATGGCGCAGTTGTATCAG
>CAZSVD010000093.1:0-7342 GCA_964610145.1 uncultured bacterium
TCTCGTGATTTGGACGCATACGCTGCGGAAAGGACAATCATACTGATGAGTATAAAAAATCCTGTGAATCGATTGAAAAGTTTCACGCAATCCTCCTTGGATGTCACCCTATGTCTATAACTAGCAAATTATATCTTGGTACTAATATAACACACAAAATATCTTCACAAGCCCTTGTTTTTTTAAAGTCTTACGGGCATGCTTCTAATAGACATTGAAAAAGGCAAACTGGCTGTAAGGTCAGGACGCAAAGCCACGGATGCTCGTCGGTTTTTACTCGCGGTTGAGCCCTAGCTCAGAGCAAAAACATGAACGCATAGCCGGGTTACCAAAATCCAGGTTTGAAGTGTGTTTAAAATACTTCAAATCTGTTGCGATGCAGCGGTTTGCCGGACAAGGAAACTTATGATCCGAAAATCGTTGGCAGTCGCGCTCATACTCGTGATGATATCCGGAACAAACAGCTTTTCTCAAATGCAAACGGCTTCCATGATGCTGTTGCATTCTTCCCCATCACTTGAAAAGATCCGCTCTCCAAAAGATTTATCAAAGTACATGCGGAAAAATTTTAAATTTGTCGAAGACGCCGACAACTTCAATAAAGTGGATTATTGGCAAAGCCCCAAAGAAATGTTGGAAAATAAAAAAGGTGACTGCGAGGATTTTGCCGTATTCGCGCATGAAGCCTTAACCGAATTGGGTATTGAAAGTCAAATGGTCAGCATGTACGGAAAAAACCGTTTCGCGCATACCGTAACCGTTTTCAAACAAGACGGAAAATATAGCGTATTTAACGACGGACGGCTTTACAACTACGATACGGACAAAATTGAAGAGGTTCTCACAAGAATTGAGGCGACCTGGATTTGGGCCGCCTATACCGAGCGTAAAAATGACCGGGGCTGGATGAACGGAATCTTTTACAACCCCGCTTTCCAGCCCCAGAAAAATATCATCTAAATTTCGGCGAACTTAGTCTCCCCGTCCGCCTCTGTCATTTCGTCCGCTATTGCCGCGATCGTTATTATCATTGTTTCCGCGATTATTATTGTCATCACCCCGGTTATTACCACCACGGTCATTATTCGATGAATTTTCGTGATTATCGTGGTTGTTATTCGACTGATCATTATTTCCCTGATTGCCACGATTATCCGAACCATGAGATTCACCGGAACCGGGGTCTGTGAATCCAAAGTGACTTTCTTCAACCGCGGGCGGAGCATCATTCTGATGCTCGGAGTGATCATCCCCCTTGTCTCCACCTTGATGACTTGATGAGTCATGGTCATTCGTCTCACCTAAACTGAAATGGCTTTCTTGCTCAGGTGAAGCATTGTGCTCAGACTCAAGCCCTTTACCATCATCCGAATGGCTCAACTCGGAATGAGAGTCATTATCGCCATGAAACTCACTCTTTTCATTTCCTTGACCCGGGTTATCACCTTCAAAACGATTCTCATTCTTCGGAGATTCACTTTGTTTGTCATCTTTGCCTTGGTCATCATTTTCATTTTTCTCGAAATGATCTTCGCCCGGCTTATTTTGATCTCGCCTATCATCATTCAAAGACTCATTACGATTACCGGAGTCTTTATCGTTATTTGAGTCCTGCCGTCCAAAGTTTTGTTCATCGGACTGTTTATCATTTTTACCATGGTCATCATGCTCATTTCTTTCAAAATGATCATCGTTTTTCTTATTGTCATCCAGAGACTCATTATGATGGTCAGCACCTTTTTCATCCCCTGAGTCCTGACGGACGGAATTTTCTTGATCTGACTGTTTATCATTTTTGCCATTATCATTCCCGGTATGCTCATGACGCGCGTCGCCATACCCTTCTTGACTGTCCCACTGATCATCTTTATTTTTGTTTTCATTCTCAGACGAAACGCGCTCTTTATGGTCTTCATTATGACCGAAATCAAAATGGTTCAAATCTCCAAAGCTGTATTCATGCCCACCATCCTGTCCGCGCTGATTTTTATCATGATGGTCTTCCTGGTCTGAATGATGCTCGCCGCTTTCTTCCCCATCGCGACGATTTTCAGAATGATGTCCATCGCCATAATTATTATCATGATGATCGCCATATTCGGATTGATGATGATCTTCATTATCATGATCCTTTTCGCCATGCTCATCCTGATGATGTTCATGATGATTATGATGATCTTCATCACCATCGCCATATCCATCACCGTAGCCGTCGCCATACCCGTCGCCGTATCCATCTCCATACCCATTATCAGTTGTGGTATCGGTTACCGATGAGCCTGAAGAATTTGACGGTGGATTATTGATGGTTCCTAACTCATTAACATCGAAACGCCCTTCGGAACCACCCACAACTCCGTCGCCCGCAGGATCCAAGTTTCCTGTTCCGGTAAATTGACCGCTTGTCGGCGAAGCAACAAAGAAACTGTGTTCATCGCGTAATTTAGTCAATAAATCAAAAAACTTTAAAATTTCGGCAAGAATTTTCGGATCCAGATCCTTAACAAGGGAATCGCTTGGCTGCTGCCCTTGCACCAAAGTAATCTGCTTACCTTCGGGTACATTCGCTGAACCATTCCCATGAACCGGATGAATATGAATCGAACTTTGCTTACCATCACTTGGAACATTCACTGTTGCGGCAAAAAAACGTCCGTCCGCGGCCTGAAAATTAACGAGATAAAGCGTTCCTCGTACCGCCGCAACCGCACTCGGTGTGGAGACCTTCCATGTGCTGCCCTGAGGCAGGCCATCCACGGCACTAAAAACGGATCCATTAACA
Organism: uncultured bacterium; assembly: GCA_964610145.1. GTDB lineage: Bacteria > Omnitrophota > Omnitrophia > Omnitrophales > Aquincolibacteriaceae > Multiplicimicrobium. The sequence goes on from CAZSVD010000093.1 coordinate 2,783, forward strand.
ATATGAATATTCGTTGGCTCGATAGTCTCAACTACCGCGGTCGAATTCGCAGGGATCTGAATCGCATTTTTATAGCTTTCATCAAATGTAATGCTGACTTTTGAATTCACATCCGTATGGATTGTGTCGCCGGCCTGAATCACATCACCTTTTTTAAGTTTTCTTTCAACAGGACTTCCCTTTTTAGTAATAAACACGGCTCCCTGAAGCTCATAAACACGCGCTTTGCCGTCGGTTTGCCCCAAAATCACATTCCCCGACATCATCGCTGCGGGCAAATACGGATCGTTAAATTTCTGAGTGTGGATAGAAAAAGCCGTCGGTGCCGCTACCGGCGAACCTGTGGGTGGAGCAATGCCGGAAAGCGAATTCGCGTTCAGCTTGGCATCCACGTCTGCATCGCGCACGGAACTCTGAGCTGTCGCAATTGCAGGCAACAGCATAGCCACTAAAAGAAATAAATATTTTCGTCTCACTTGTCCCTCCAGGGATGCGCGGCTTTATGCCGTGCGGCTGTAAATAATCTGAAATCCACCAATATGACGTTCATAGTTGTACAAATTATTTTGATTCTCACCATTCACATAACGGTAAAAACCACGGACCGCAAAACTCTTTGTTAATGCATACGTTAAAGATGTGTAAAGATCCCAAGTCACGTCGCGGCGGCGGCTTGTATCAAGGCTTGAAGTCGAAGTGAAACCGGGATAAAAATGCTGTTCAAGTCCGGTGGATGCATCAAAAGAAAGCTTTTCGAGCTTGGGAACCGGTGTGTGATAACCGATACGGGTGGTATATCCGAGCGAGTCAAAGTTATCGACACGTGTCGCAGCCGTGTTGAATTCGCCGCGCAAAAATAAATAACGCTGAAAATCATGGTTGTAAAAGAAATGCGTAAAACCCGTATCGTTTTCAAAACCATCGCGGGAAGTTTGCGGAGGATTAAAGCCATCCGGTCCGTAGTTTGAAACCGTGATACGATCATAAAAAATCGTCTGCGTATGCTCGGTAAACCGGGTGTCCGCCGAAATGTGCCAGCGGTTGCGTTGAGAATAAAGATCTGTCGATAAAAATCCGAGCAGGTACTCATAACGCAATCCCCAAACGACATCCTGACTACCGATTTGCGTGCGCTGACGGAAATTCAAACCAAACTCTTCGGAGTGATAATTGAAATCTTCAAAATGATCATCATGCAAACTTTGACGTCCGGCATAAGTTAAATCGACCGCGGTGTCACGACGCGACAGCAAACGGTAACGAATTGCCAAATCCAAACTGTGACGGCCCGCATCCTGATCTTTTGCCGTTGAAAGCGTTTGATCTTCGGGTTTTAAAATAACGTTGGAATCATACTCATAACCATAGCGTGCTTGAATATACCAACGCTGTACTTTTTCTGCAGTCTTTTCAGCGGGAACTTCAAACTTCTGAGTTTGCTGAAGCGCGCTCTCAGCCCAAAATGCGTATGGTGTTCCTTCCCCATCTTTGGCAACTTGTTTCCATTCGCGCGCAGCATCGTCATAAAGACCACTACGAGCATAAGCTTGTCCTAAAAAATAATGCGTCGGAACATGCGAAGGATTTTTCACGAGCAGAGTTTTAAAAATCTCAATCGCCTCTTTTGATTTTCCAAGGCGGTCAAGTGTCATGGCGCGATAACGCTGAATCAATTCGTCTTTGGGAAAACTTTTTTCAAGCTGATTAAGAGCAACCAAAGCCTTTTCATAATTTCCTGACTGGAAATAGCGGCTCGCGTCGCTTGCCAAAAAGTCATCCGGGGCAATTTCTTGTGATTGCGGAATTCTCAAACCGATATCATCCTGTGCGGCTTGCGCGGAAGACATGATCCAAACCGAAGGCATGCACACAAATAAAAGCATCATGCACGAAGCGGTTAGTTTTCTGAAGCTCGATTTTAAAAAAGAAAAAATCACACACCCTCCAACAAGATAAGCCGAAGGCTAACAGACGTTTTTAAAATCTGCAAATTTCGGCGATATTAAAACTAGCAATAGTTAACAAAGCTATTCTATAAACAACTTACTCAGACAAAATTTACGCGGATAACAAACAAAAATCAGCGACTCGGTAGAATGGATATTTCCTTGCCGTTAAATGATGCAACTTCCGTTCCCGAAACCCGCGATGTTTGGCACCCCGACAAAAAAATAGCAAATATTAAGACAGGCAAAACCAGTAGTGCTCGCATGGGGGGAATTATATAGAGGGAGAAGAAAACCAACAAGCCTTAGTTCTGTCACTTCCCCTAGGTCGTGTTGACATTGTTTTTGCGATGGCGACAGGAACGGCTTGCAAGCAGGACAAGGAACGAGGAGGAAGGCGCACCCTGTGCGGTTCGTCGACGACTGAGAGACGCGGTAATGCGCAGTAACCCGTCCTGTCCGACGAAGTAGGAATATCTCCGGTTGTGGCGGCATGATCGTCTCTCCGGCGTTATTCCTCCTCGACTTGCCGCATAGGACAAGCCATCGTCGTCACGCATTGGATAGGCGATCATGGCGCTCACAACGCCAACGCATAAACAATGTCAACACGACCTAGGCTTTTAGACGGGCATAAAGTACCAGTGCCAGTTTACGGGCGTCCGCGTGGTCAACTAGTGGCTTCGGGTAATTCTTACCTAATACGACCTGCGCGGCTTTGAGGGCCTCCTCAGGAGCTTCCCAGGGGCGATGAATCCATTTATCAGAAAGCTTTGAGAGCTCAGGTACCCAACGGCGAATATAGGCACCCTCCCCATCAAACTTTTCGCCCTGCGTGAAGGGATTAAAAATCCGGAAATACGGTGCCGCGTCTGCTCCGCAACCGGCCACCCACTGCCAGCCCAGCGTATTATTCGCGAGATCTGCGTCGACAAGCGTATCCCAAAACCAACGCGCGCCTTCGCTCCAATGAATCAAAAGATCTTTGACTAAAAAGGATGCCGCGATCATACGCACACGGTTGTGCATCCAGCCCGTATGCCAAAGTTCGCGCATACCCGCATCCACGATCGGATAGCCGGTTTTTCCGCGCTGCCAGGCCTTTAAAATTTGAGAATCTTTTTTCCATTCGAATTTTTCAAACTCGTGCCTGAGAGGATGATCGGTTGTCTTCGGAAAATGGTAAAGTAAATGGTAAGCAAATTCTCTCCAATAAAGCTGGCGCACAAAACCTTCGGATTGCTTAATCCATCCGGATGTTTGGGTTTTGGCGGATTTATTTTGAACTGCGTGCCATATTTGACGCGGACTGATTTCACCGAAATGAAGATGCGGTGAAAGCCGCGAAGTCGCGCGGATCGAAGGAATATCACGCCCGCTTAAATATTGAATCGCGCTTTCGTTCAGAAAAAAATTCAGCTCCTTTTCAGCGCCCAGTTCACCGGGCTGCCAATTTTCTTCCATGCCCTGATACCATTTAATTTGCGGCATCAACTGATACTCTTTTAGAGAACAAGATTTCGGCCAATCGGACGGTGAGGATATTTTTTTGGGTTTCGAAAGGGTTTTGGCGTGCTCTTCCGCAGCGACACTCTTATTCCAATACGGCGTAAAAACTTTAATCGGAGTCTTCCTTCCGGTTTGATTCGTCCACGGCTCATTGAGCAAACTGCCGTTATAGCTTTGAACTTCGATTCCCGCGCTTCTGAGCACGTCTTTTATTTTTTTATCACGAGCAATCACTTCCGGCTCATAACGCCGATTCCAGAACACAGTCTGAGCGCCTGTTTCTTTAATTAATTGTTGAAGCTCAGTAAGCGAATCACCTCGCCGGAAAGTGAGCCGGGAACCGATTGGATCAAAATTCTTGGCAAGAAGTTCGAGAGACTGATGCAGCCACCAATGACTTGCGGCTCCATGCTTCCATTTCCCTTCTGATTCGGGATCATGAATATAAACAGGAATAACCGGAGCACCGGATTTAGCGGCTTCGAACAACGCGGGATTATCTTGCAGACGGAGATCGAAGCGGAACCAAACGAGAACAGGTGCGGTCACTTTTTCGCAAGCCACGTCAAAAGTTGGGCTCCAAACTTAAGATATTGATCGCTGATTTCAACGAGGATTCCCGGGGCCGCCGGTAATACCAAACGCTTTTTCCCCCAATCGACCCATCCACCGCACCAATGCGGAGCAAAATCAGTTGTAAATGCCGCGGTTCTTATTGCAGGATCAGTGCTGACTACTAATAAAGGATAATCGGAGCCAATGAATTTTCCGGAAGACGGCTGAAAAGCTTTCGCGGTCAAAAGCACTTTTGCGTCTTTACGGGACCTCACATCATTTAAACCAATCAAAACCGGTGCGCTTTTAAAATCCAACCCGTTAAGAATCAAATGTTTTCCCTGAACAAAAGGATAAAGCCCCGAGCCTAAATTAATGCGGTCATCTTTTTTGGCGCACTCAACAGGCAAAAGCTTTGCGATCTCGGACTTTTGCCAATTGCCAAAAGGTCCCGCAAAAGAACCCCAGCCGCCGACCATCAAAAATCCCGTGCCCGATAGAATTTGATAAATTAATTTTTGCTCAGATTTCTCAGGAAGGCAATCATAGC
>CAZSVD010000094.1:0-5779 GCA_964610145.1 uncultured bacterium
GAAGCCCGCCGCGGGGGCCCCAGTGAAGTTTAATTTGCATCAGAGGCGCGTACAAATCAAACTCTCTCCGCAGAAAGTGAGGATATTGGAATCGCACTTTTCCGCGCGCGTAAACCTGCTCAAAAATAACGCCACCAAAAACCGGCCTCAACCTACTATAAGTAAATGAATTTACCTCGAATTTTCGTCCATGAGACTGATTCATCAAACTCTTGATTTTTTGACGAACAAGGGGTTTTACTGTAAATGAAACAAAGAGGAATGAGAGAAGAGCCAAAACCGCAATGGAAACGCTCGCAAACAAGAAAATAAGTCTGGGATCAAGATAACGAATCTTGGAGTATTTAAATTTTGGATAACTTCGTCGTGGTCTGCTTCTCTTTTCTACTTCATGTTTTAAATGTAAATACCGCATTCCCACCTTGCTACTTGGAATAGCATCCCCCCTTTAAAAACAGAAATCGCGCGCCCACCCCTAATCATCAAGCTGATCTTCTAATTTAACGGTCAGTTCAAAGATTTGCTCAAGTAAATAATTAGGAATAAGCTTGCTGTCAGCGCACTCTTTGCGCACAGCTCCCAAAGCCGAAATAGCACGGCGCAAAACACCGTTTCTTTTAGTTTTTTTATACTCAGCGCTTTCGGTGTCTTGGGATTCCTCCACAATTCTCTTCACCTTTGCGCGAATTTCTTCTTGCCCAACACCCCGCTCCAGAACCGATTCTTTCATTTCTGCAAACTCTTGCGCGGGAATGTTTTTATTATTTTTAGCCAACCGCAGAGTGTTTAACGCTTCCAAATCCGGAACGGGTCGTTCGTTCTCTTTTTCGAAAAACTCGGGTTTTGTCAGCTTCGGCTCTTCCGTTTCAAGAAATGAAAATGATTTGATAATCTTCGAGGCCATGGCCTCTTTCATTCCTAATTCTTTTTTACAGTATGTTTCAAAAGCAAGAAATCCCCACCCCTTGTACATTTTATCTTTATAGATCGTCTGCAAATAACGCCCCAGCTCAATCCATGAAGCCTTGTAACTTTTTGCCGTTTGCAATGTTTTGCCGCGGATTTCATCTTCAATCACTGACATATTTTCCCCTTCTTCTGTTTTAAAATCATTTCAGCGGATACGCTTCAAGATCCCACGAGCAGGCCTTGGGAATACTTGCCGCCAACCCATACTCCATAAAAAAAACTGTAACCCATTGGTGTCCGTTCTCGTCTTTGACAACAAAAAGCCCGGGCGCCAATTCCTTAACTTTTTCATAACCCTGTCCCGTTCCGATTTTATCGGGACGAATCTCTAAAATCCCCTTCAACTTCAAACAAGACTGCGCGGAAACATTAAACGCGTTCGCCGTCTGATAGAAACCATACGCCGGATGCTTTTCCGGAAGCGGAATGCTTGGCGGCTTCGCGCAAGCTTCCAATAATAAAAAAATAGCACATAGCAGTCCGGCGGCTTTTCTCATAAAATGGTGGAGGAATTATAAATGAGGCTACGAGTTATGTGTACCATAACTTGTCTTGATCCGAATTTATCTTGAAGCGGGCTAAGGATAAAGAAAGCACGCCTAAAATTAAAGACTAAAGGAGACTTACCGTGGTTGAAATTGAAATCGAATTTGCGGGTAATTTAAGCACAAAATTAAAGCACGGCCCCTCCGGCGCTGTTTTGTCCACAGACGCCCCCAAAGATAATCAGGGCGAAGGCAAATCTTTTTCACCAACGGATATGGTTGCCGGGGCGCTCGCTTCATGCATGCTCACGATTATGGCGATTTACGCCAAACGCACAGGCATCGATTTAACAGGCGTTAAAGGTAAAGTGGTTAAAGAAATGACCTCTGAACCGCCACGCAGAATCGCAAAACTGACGGTCAACTTTCAAATGCCGAAGAGGTTGAATGAATCGGAACGAAAAGCGCTTGAAACGGCGGCCTTAACTTGCCCGGTTCATAAAAGCTTGCATCCGAGCGTTGAAGTACCGGTTAAATTCGAATATAAATGAGCACATAACTTACGGCACGTAAGTTATACGCACGAATTTATACCGAGTGGCGTCTCGCCATCAGGCTCGGTACATAGTTGTAAGTTGCGAAGCAACTTTCAGTGACTGTTGCTTAGTGCTTCCGACGTAAGCGTAAATTGAGCATTTCCACGCAAACAGAAAATGCCATCGCGAAATAAATGTAGCCCTTGGGAATATGGGTATGCAAACCTTCCGAAACCAATGAAAGTCCGATCAAAATCAAAAAGCTAAGCGCCAGCATTTTGATGGTCGGATGACGTTCCACAAATTCACCGATGGCTTTTGAAAAGAAAAGCATAAAAACCACGGCGACCATCACCGCGGCAATCATCACAGGCACATGATCCGCCATCCCCACTGCGGTAATCACAGAGTCGAGAGAAAAAACAATATCCAGAATCGCGATTTGAATAATCACGGAAAGAAACTTGGAAGAAGCTTTCTCCTTAATCTCTTCGGCTTCATGCGATTCGAGCGTATCGTGAATTTCATGCGTGCTCTTCGCCAACAAAAAGAGCCCCCCGATCATCAACACCAGATCACGTCCCGTAATTTCATGATTCAAAACACTGAAAAGCGGCTGAGTGAGGCGCATCACCCAGACAAGCGAGCATAAAAGCGCAATGCGTGTCAGCATCGCAAGCATCAGCCCCCACAGACGCGCTTTCTGGCGCTCCTCCTGGGGAAGCTTTCCGGCCATAATCGAAATAAAAATAATATTGTCGATGCCGAGAACAATTTCGAGCAAAGTCAAAGTGACAAAGGCCGCAAGATTTTCAAAGCTAAAAAACTCCATACTCTATTTCCCTTCTATTTTCTTCTGAAGACTTTCAATTTCCTGATTCAGTTTCAGCCACTCTTCTTCTGAATCTTTTATTTGCACTTCAATTTCTTTCAGCTTCGCGACTTTTTCTTTAGAATAATTCAAAGAGTCTTCTTCGAGCTTCTGCTTATCTTTCTGCAAACGTTCAATACGGCTCTCGACTTTATTGGCCTGAATTTTTGTGGAGGTTAATTGCTTGCGGAGCTCTTTCCGCGCAGGCGGCTCATCTTCTTCCGCGCTCTTTTTCTCTTCGGGCGCGGGAGCAGCAGCCACCGGCTCAGCGGAAGCGGAAGAAAACGACGGATCTCCGTCATGTTTCGTTTCAAGTGAATAGACGTAATCTTCATAAGTTCCGGGATATTTTTTCACCGCTCCGTCTTTCACTTCGATAATTTGATCGGCGATCATATTTACGAATGTACGATCGTGAGAGATAAAGAAAATCGTGCCGTTAAATTTTTTAAGCGCATTTCCCAATGCTTCCACTGTTTCAAAATCTAAGTGGTTGGTCGGTTCATCGAGCAGCAGCACATCGTTTTTATCAAGCAAAAGTCCCGCTAAAATTACGCGTGCGCGCTCGCCCCCCGAAAGCGATGGGATTTTTTTCTGAACATCATCACCTTTAAAAAGAAAACAACCGGCCAAATCAAGAATATCCTGATTCGAAACGCCCTGCGCCGCATGCCGCGATAAATGTGACATCACGGTATCCTCTTTATGCAGCGACTGAAAAACATGCTGAGCATAGCAAGCCACTTTTAACTGATACCCCCATTTAAAGGATCCGGCTTTGGCCTGAAGGTCACCCGTAATCGTTCTCAAAAAAGTGGTTTTACCCTGTCCGTTATCTCCCAAAATAGCCACTTTGGCTCCGCGCTCAACATCAAAATGAATTTTTGAAGCGATAACTTTATCCGGATAACCAATCGAAAGATCCTGACAATCCAAAGCCACGCCGCCTTTCAGCTCGACTTGCGGAATACGTATATTCATGGCTCCCGATACCGGACCAACCTCAATAGTGCTTAGTTTATTCATAGCTTTAAGACGGGATTGCGCGCGCGCCGCCGTTGAAGCCTTTGCTTTAAAACGATCCACGAAAGCCTGCATCTCGGCTTTCTTCTTTTCGATGCCTTCGTTATAAGCTTCAATCTGGCGACGATTCTCGGACTTAAACTCAAAATATTTTTCAACATCTCCGGGATAAAGCGTGGCTTTTCCATAATCAATTTCAAGCGTATGGTCGCAGGTTTTTTTCAAAAATTCGCGATCATGCGAAACAATTAAATAACCGCCGCGGAATTCCTGTAAAAAATGCTCCAGCAGAATCAACGTGGAAAGGTCAAGATAGTTGGTTGGTTCGTCCAAAATCAGATAATTGGGATTTTTCAAAAGCATCGCGGCCAGCTTCACGCGCGTACGATATCCGCCCGAGAGCTGGCCCAGCGTCATATAAAGCTTGTCATAATCAATTTCAAAACGATGCGCCATTTCACCGCATTCCCATTCTTCACGGCCGGTGTAGCGCGTTAAAAAATCAGCAACCGTTTCGTCGAGTTTATACGGATCATGCTGTTCAAGAAACGCCAGCCTTAAATCGGAGTTGCGGATAATCTGACCCGAGTCTTTTTCCTCAATCCCCATGATGATTTTGCAAAGCGTGGATTTTCCCGCACCGTTGCGGCCGATGACACCGATTTTCTGATCACTTCCAAAAGAAGCTGTGCAATCATCCAAAAGCACACGCGCACCATAAGTTTTTCGCAGGTTTTGAACCTGTAACATGACCGGCATAATCAACTCAATCGCCGTTAAGGCTTTACGTCCTCAAGCCGGACGGGCTTCGCCCTTGATTCCGGCGCTCAAACAGTCCTCGCGCTTGTGGTCGTAGACCATCGCTGCGGAACTCGCGGCGAAATCAAGGGCTGTAAAAAAAAGACACTATTTCGCAATCTCATACGTCAAACAGAATGCGTATAATACGGGTCTTATGAAATTTTTTAAAGTTCTGCTTTTAATTAATTTTTTTGGCTTCCTTGTTCTCTGCGGCGCTACCTTATATATATGGAGTCAGCGTATTCCTCTGATCGAAGAGACCGCTAACCAAGCGGCAAATGAATTATTTGAAGGAAGTCTGCGTCTTAGAAGTGTGGAGCTAATCAGTGGATGGCGACTTGCCATCACGGGGATTGAAGGGCGCATGAAAACGGAAACAAATAAAGTTCCAATAAAGATGGAAAGAATCGAAATGAAAAATTCCCTTTGGGAAACTTTACGCACTCATCGCAGTGAACTTTTCTTTCAGGGGTTTTGCCCCGTAACTTCAGCGGGAAATCCCATTTCAGGAACTATTGAAATCGAATTCAGCCGTAACCCAATAACACGCATCAATGCTAGGTTAACCCACCTTTCAACGCAGGACTATGCCTGGCTCGATCCGAATAGTTTTGAGGGACTCAGCGGATTCATCGAAGGCACCTTACAACTTGAGACGGACACACGGGACAACATCAAGTTTTCATTCAATGTAAATTCTGAAAAAGCCGGCGGCGAAGTCCCCGCAAAGTTTTTGGAGTTCGCGCTCCCCTATTTGCCAAAAGCCCAAAACATTAAAGATCTCGGAAAACTCATCGCTTCAAAAAAAAGCGTTCCTTACATTCAAGGACAAGTGCAGGCTTATCTGGCGGAGCCCGGGAAAATTACCGCAAAAGTTAAAATGCTTTTCCCCGAACAAAACATTAACTTGAATCTGAATTTGACGATACTTGTGGATGAGTCACACGCGTTTGTCCGCGTTTTTAAATTACTCAGTTTGTTTAAGATTCATCAAAACTAAAGGTTCTCCATGAAAAAATTATTTATTCTTTTCGCGGGCCTGCTCGCATTAAGCGGCTGTACCGTCAAAGCCGTCGGGGATCCCAACCGGCCGA
>CAZSVD010000095.1:0-9840 GCA_964610145.1 uncultured bacterium
ACCGTGGGTGATTCAGGGGCCAAGTGATGTTTTTTTTCTCGATAAAGCCGGTAGTGTTCAGTCTTTATCTCTCTTTAGTAATCCGCCCGTCGCACCACGGATTCAAAATTTGGCGCCTGAAACCTGCGTTCACTTTGCGGATCAATTAAGCGGAAAAGTCAAAGATCCGGCCGCGAAAGCGGATTGCGCGGACGCTGTTTTGCCGGGATCGGCGTTGAAAACAAATTTGAGCGCTGCGCTTGATCCCGCCGCATCCGTTGCGGATTTAAAAGCGGTGGGCGTTCATGCGCTGCAGTTTTTTCCGCCTCAATTGCATGTGCAGATTCCGACTGAAGGTCATTTTGGATATCGCGACGCGATTAATTGGAAAACGAATACGGTTGAAAAACATTATTTAACGCCGAGTCAGGGGATGGGGTTTTTGGCAATCGCGAATACTCTGAATCAGGGCGTTGTTTGGAAAAATTTCGCGAAAGATCCGGTTGTGCAGAATGGTTTGCAATTAGTGCTTAAGGAAGATGCTGTTGCCGCGAAAAGTTTGTTGGAAAGCGCGGACCGCTGTTTTTGCGAGCTTCAAAAGCGCTGACGATTTAGATTTTTTTTTCGGATCAGTGCGATAAAAAATCCGCCCATTTGCTCGTTCGGAAGAATGCGGCGCGATTTCTTAACCTCTTCAGAAAATATTTTTCCATCCCATTCTGAAATTCCCGCTATCCAATTGGAGACCGGCGGGGTCCATTCCAATATTTCCATTTGATTGTCCGTGCGGCCGAGAGCCCAATCCAGAATACCTTCATTTTCTTCAGGAGCGAAAGTGCAGGTCGCATAGACCATGGTTCCGCCGGGCTTCAGCGCGAGAAACGCGGATTTAAAAAGTGCGCGTTGTTTAAAAACCATTTCTTTGATTTTGGAAAGCGACCAAAATTTGAAAGAGTCCGGATCTTCCGTTGAAAAACGGCCTTCGCTCGAACAGGGAGAATCAAGCAGAATGCGGTCGAAAGTGTCAGGCGCAATTTTGCAATAAAGTTCGCCCGGTTTTAGCGTGAGTTTAAAGTTGGAGTATCTCTGCGCGTCCAAATTCGTTTTAAGTTTAAAAAAACGCGTACGGATTTTTTCGTTGGCAGTAAGTTCGCCCTCGCCATTCATTTTTCTCAGAATTTGTCCCGTCTTGCTTCCGGGAGCGGCGCATAAATCCAGAATTATTTCACCCGGCTGAGGAGCCAATGCTAAAACGGGGAGCATGCTCGCAAGACTTTGAATATAAATTTGATGTGTTTGAAAGCATAGGGTTTCTTGCAGAGCGCGAATGTCTTTATTAAGAAGGCGAAACGCTTCCGGATTCCATGGCAGAGGTTGAATTTCAAAGCCGGAGCCTTCCAAAATTCTTTGGACTTGCTTGGTATCCGCGTCTTTATGGTGCAGGCGAAAAGTTGGGCGTGGAGCGGTAGAGAAATAAGGCAGGGTTTCCGAAAAAACCGGCTCGCCCAGTATTTTTTTTAAACGTTCAGTAAAAAGAGAGGGAAGTGCTTTTTGCATGGCGCATTATAACTTGGCTCAAGGGTTGGGCAGAGATAAAGTTTAGTTTGCGACAAGAGCAGACGATAATTAAATATTGGTATTATTTCATTTTAGGAGGTTTTTATGTCCAAAGCAGAACCGCTTATTCAAAAATATATGACATCCGCGCCTCATTCGGTAGATGCCGGAAAAACCGTGAAAGAAGCTGAGCAGATGATGTCAGATCTCAAAATCAGACATTTGCCCGTCATGAAGGATGGGGCCCTTTTTGGAATTCTTTCAGATCGGGATCTTAAAATGGCAATGGCGTTTTTCGACGTGGATTCAAAGTTAGTGAAGGTCGCGGATATTTGCAAGGAACAGCCGTTCATTGTGAGCCCCGACGCGCTTTTGCATGAGGTTTTGGACGATATGGCCACGCATCATTACGGATCGGCTTTGGTGGTTCAGAATCATAAGTTGGTCGGTATTTTTACGACGGTGGATGCCTGCCGCGGTTTTTCAAAAATTTTGCAGCAACGGTTCCATGAAGGCTGAGCATTGCTTTCAAGCCGGCGGGTATCCGCCGGCTTTTTATTTGACAATTAGTTAGCTTTAGCTAATAATTAGCCTTAACTAATTATGAATACCAAGCAGCTCAGCGAAGCTATTTCGCATCTTATTCCGGAAATGATCCGCGGCGCGCAGATGGATTTTTTTATCAAAAGCCGCATCACGCAGACTCAGATGATGGTTTTGGCGGCCATTCGCTCTCAGGGGCGCTGTCCGATGAGCTGTTTATCAGATGAAATGAAAGTGACGCGCGCAACGATGAGTGGAATTGTCGGCCGTCTCGTGAAAGTCGGTTATGTAGCCAGACAGTCCAATCCCAAGGACCGCCGTGAGGTTTGGGTGTCCGTGACTCCCGCAGGTGAGAAATTTATGGCAGATTTTCGCGGAGTGATCCGTGAGCGCTGGGGCAAAGTGATTGCGGGGCTTTCTCCAAAAGAAATCGACAGTTTTTTTGCGATCGTCCAAAAGCTCAAAATCGCCGCCGGAAAAGTATGAAGTTCTCGATCCGGATGTTTATTTTAACTCTGGGATTATTTCCCGCGGCGTTGTTTGGCGCGCAGATTTCAGAAAAGCCGGTTGAACTTAATTTGCAAACGGTACTGCAAATCGCGGCGACCCGGAGTCCTGAAGCAATCGCGTCGAGTGAGCGGGTGAAGCAGGCAGCCGCGCGGCTCGGTCAGGCGGCTTCGCGTTATTTACCCCAAGTCAGTCTTACCGTATCGGAGTCACGACAGACTCGTAATCTTAAAGCGAATGGAATTATTTTGCCCGGGCAAAGTAATCCTTTGGTCGGCCCCTTTAATTCTTTTGACGCACGCATGTCTGTCACGCAAACCATTTTTGATTGGGAAACGGTCGAAAGAATTCGTTCTGTTTCGGCGACGCGTGAGATCTCGATGGCAGAGCATGAAAAAACACGTCAGGACATGATGTCGCTTGCCGCGGTTCTTTTTTTAGACGCGGTGCGTTCTGAAAAGAAATCAAAAGTCCAAAAAATTTCATATTATGAAAAAAAGCAAAGCTATCAAGTCATCAGAGAAAAATGGGCCGCGGGTGCTGCGTCTTTGGTTGAAAAAGAACAGGCGCTTCGTGACGCGCAGCAAAGCCGTTATTTATTGGATCAGGTACGCCGGGACGCGGATGAAAACAGACTGAATTTGCTTGCGATGCTTGGAATTCCTTTGGATCAGACTGTTTCGTTTGTCTCAGACTCGGAGTTGCCCGAGGTCGAAACTCCGGAAAGCTCAGATTCGGATCAATTCGTTTTGAAACTTCCGGAGGTGAAAGCTGCTGAGGCTGAGCTGATGCAGGCGCAGGCTGAAAAGCGTGCCGCTTACGCGCGTTATTTACCCGGAGTTTCCGGGGTGATGGATTATGGTCTGAGCGGAAGCGATCCGTCGGATTCTAAAAAAACGTATACCCTGGGTGTCAAAGCGTCCTGGCCTGTTTTTGAAGGGGGGCAAACTCTTTTTAAGAATAGCGAAACACGCAGCGCTGAACGTGAAGTGCGCGTAAAACTGGATCATTTGCGTGAAGAGAAAAAAGCCGCGGCACGGATTGCCGCCGAAAATTTAATTCAAATGCAGCATTTAAAAGAGTTGAAACAGCAAGAGTTTGACGTGGCGGCGCGTGAATTTGAAATGTCAAAAACTCGTTTGCAAACCGGTGACGGAAACCGGCAAGCCTGGATTCGCGCGTTTGCTTTGAAACGCGCAGCGGAAGATGAATTGGATGAAGCGCATGCGGCTTCTTTAGCCGCGCAAATTCAAATGTTGCATGCGACGGGGCAAATGGATTTATGGCTGCCCCCCGAAAAGGAGAAAGTATGAATCGCAAAAAATTAATTGCCCCGGCCATCATCATTGGGATGATTGTATTTATGAGCTGCCGAAATTTTTTGGCCGCGCACAAACCGTTTTCGGGAACACTTGAAATGGATGAGCATAGTATCGGTGCCCGTGTTACGGGGCGAGTGACAGAGCTCAGTTTTGAAGAAGGCCAGGCCGTCAAAGCGGGAGAGTTGCTGGCAACATTTGAGCGTTATGATGAAGCCAAGCGCGATTATGAGCGCGCCCAAAAACTTTTTGCCGTGGGCGGCGCGTCTGACCATGACCTTGAAAATGCCAAGCTTGCTTTTGAAGATCAACAGGTACTTTCTCCGGTGGATGGCGTGATTTTGACCAAGGTGCGTCAAAAAGGTGAAATTGCCGCGGCCGGTTCCGCGGTGGCGGTAGTCGGGAATAATCAAAAGTTTTGGGTGCGGATTTATATTCCTGAAGGAAAAATTAATCAGGTAAGTTTAGGACAAGCAGCCTCAGTGAAGCTGGATGGGGTTTCACGGCATTTTCCGGCGCATGTGACTTATATTTCCACGCAGGCCGAATTTACTCCGAGGAATGTTCAATCGGAAGAAGAGCGCGTCACGCAAACCTTCGCCGTGAAAGTGACTCTCGATCAACCCGATCCGCTTTTGCATGCCGGTGTTGCGGCGGATGTCCGGCTGGATAAAAAATGACAGCGGTTGTGCCGGACACAAATCAAAAAAATAAAAGTGAGACGGCTATTTCCGTGCGCGAGTTAACGCGCAAATTCGGAGATTTTGTCGCCGTTGATCGCATCAGTTTTGAAATCGGCTACGGAGAGATTTTTGGTTTTCTGGGTTCGAATGGCGCGGGCAAAAGCACAACCATCCGTATGCTTTGCGGAATTTTAGAGCCGACGGGCGGCACGGCTACGGTGGGCGGCTACGATGTCGCGACCGATCCGGAGCATGTCAAAAATTCGATCGGATATGTTTCGCAGAAATTCAGCTTATACGCCGACTTGACCGTGCAGGAAAATTTGGAGTTTTACGGCGGTATTTATCGTATTCCCGAAGCCAAACTAAAAATCCGAATCGAAGAAGTTTATCAGCTGACCGGTTTGCATGAATTTAAAGATAGGGCCGCGGGCAATTTATCGGGAGGTTGGAAACAACGGCTTGCGGTGGCAAACGGTATTTTACACAAGCCAAAAATCCTTTTTCTCGACGAACCCACGGCAGGAATTGATCCGATTTCGCGTCGCGCTCTTTGGGAAATGCTTTATCAGTTGGCCGACAGCGGTGTCGCGCTTTTTGTGACGACCCATTACATGGAAGAAGCGGAACGCTGCAATCAAATCGCGTTTATCGCGCGCGGGAAAATGCTCAAAATCGGAGAGCCGGAAAAATTAAAGAAAGCACTGCCCGGAGATGTTTTGGAAGTGGAATGTAAGCCGCTTCTAAAGGCTTCGCGCGTTTTGGCGCAATTGCCGGGCGTCATCAAATTGACCGCTTATGGGACGACGGTACACATCAATGTTGAAGACGGAGAGAAAATCCGGCCGTTGATTCAGGAAGCAGCGCAAAAAAATGGGTTTCAGGCGGCGGCAATCCGGAAAATTGACGCGTCGCTGGAAGATGTTTTTGCGACTGTTGCGGAGGAAATGCATGCAGGCGATTAAGTCCGTCGCGAAAAAAGAATGGATTCATATTTTACGCGATCGGCGCACTCTGACCATGATTGTCGTTATGCCGCTTTTTCAGCTCATGATGTATGGCTTTGGAATTAATAATGACGTGAAGCATATGAAAGCAGCGGTTTGGGATCAGGATCGTACCCAGCTTTCACGGCGTTTAATTCAGGCTTTTGAACAGTCCGCTTATTTTGATTTTAAAGTGGCAGTCTCTAACGAGGCAGAGTTTCGAAAAGCGATTGACGATGGAGATGTTAAAGCAGCGCTTCGCATACCTACGGGATTTCGGCGCGACATTTTGGCGGGACGTCCGGCGAATTTACAGTTGGCGATTGACGGATCAGATTCAACTCCGGCGAGTACGGCGCTCAATACAAGCCGCGCGATTGTGCAAAGTTTTATGCAGCATGAAAGGCTTATTCCTGTTGAAATTTTGCCGATCGATTTCCGCCCGCGCCTTTGGTATAACCCAGATCTCAAAACAACTTTTTTTATGATTCCCGGACTTGTCGGACTTTTACTGCAAATTCTTATTCCTTCGATCACAGCCGCGGCGATTGTGCGTGAAAAAGAACAGGGAAACCTTGAGCAGTTGCTTGTTACGCCGATTCAGCCCTATGAAATTATTTTGGGGAAACTGGTTCCTTACGTTTGTATCGGCGCCATTATCGCGGTGTCCATTTTACTCGCGGCGCGGTTTGTGTTTCAGATTCCGCTGCGCGGAAATTTGATCACACTCTGCGCTTCAACGTCTTTGTTTCTGATCGTGTGCCTCGGCTTCGGATTGATGGCGTCGACGCTTTCGAGTAATCAGCAACAGGCGCAGCAGACGATTATGCTGCTGATTCCGCCGTCGATTATTTTATCGGGTTATATTTTTCCGCGCGAGGGGATGCCTTTCCCGATTTATGTTCTTAGTTTTTTTATTCCGCTGACCTATTTCGTGACGATTATTCGCGGAATTATTTTGAAAGGTCTGGGGCTTTTGGATTTATGGAAACAGCTTTTACCGCTTTTGGGAATGGCTGTTTTTGTGATCGGCGTCAGTATTAAGAAATTCAAGAAACGGCTGCCTTAAAATAAAAAAGCCCGGCAAGCTTTCGCCGCCGGGCTTCCGGGTTTATTTTCTTTAGTGATGACAGCAGCCTTCGCCGTGTTTGTGCTCGTGCTTTTCTTCCTTTTTCATTTCGCAGGATTTTCCGCCGCAACAAAGCGGGCAATAGCCGATCGCGGACGAGAGAATGGGTAATACACCCAAAGCTCCGAACCAGTTTTTATAATAAATGCCGGCCCCGATGATTGCGAGACCGATCAGCGCCCGGATGACGCGGTTAGTTGTGCTCATATTTGCTTTCATAGTTTTCCCCCTGTTAGGCGCGAGACACAATTTTGTCGTGTTTAACGCGGAAGTATTGTAGCAGTTTTTTAAGTGGAAACAGAAAAGACTCATCAATAGTGTTCAATTTTGATCTCATTTTGAGCTATACTACTCTTTTAATCAGGGCGAGTTTTCGTGTTTGCTATTCATACTATGACTACGAAACAATAGTGGTATTTGATGAGCGATCATAAAAAAGACAAAAAGGATCAGATGCAACCGCACTCCCGCGCTCTTTTTGGGCCTGATGCCGTGAAGGGCAGTCCCTTTATCACCGATTTTGACCGCTATTTGCTTGGTGAAGGAACCCATTTAAAAAGCTATGAAAAGTTAGGTGCTCATCCCGCGGTTAAAGACGGGGTCGCCGGAGTTTGTTTCGCAGTGTGGGCGCCGAATGCGCGGTCGATTAGCGTGATCGGTGATTTTAACGGCTGGAAATCCGGCGTTCATTCTTTAGAAAAGCTGCCTGAGTCTGAATTTTGGTCGGGCTTTATTCCCGGTCTTAAGGAAGGCGATCTTTACAAATATTCGATTGAATCAGCCTGCGACGGATCGGTTCAACAAAAAGCCGATCCCTATGCCTTTTATTGTGAGCACCGTCCAAAAACAGCTTCGATTGTCACAACTTTGGATCATTATGTTTGGCAAGATTCAGACTGGATGGAGAATCGTCCTAAATACAATAGCCTCGAAGCTCCGATTTCTATTTATGAAGTGCATCCCGGCTCCTGGAAAAGAAATGTTTCGAGCGGAAATGGATTTTTAAATTACCGCGAGCTTGCGCATCAACTTGTCGAGCATTGCAAGGCGTATGGTTACACCCATCTTGAGTTAATGCCCATCATGGAACATCCGCTGGATGAATCATGGGGTTATCAGGTTCTCAGCTATTTCGCGCCCACCAGCCGTTGCGGCTCAACGGAAGACTCTATGTATTTCGTGGATTATTGTCACCGCAACCAAATCGGCGTTATTTGGGATTGGGTGCCGGCGCATTTTCATCAGGATAAACACGGCCTTGCGAATTTTGAGGGGCGCGAAATTTACGCTTACGGTGACTGGAAGAAACGCGAGCATAAAGACTGGGGCACTTTTGTTTTTGATTACGGAAGTCCGAAAGTGCGCAACTTTTTAATGGCCAACGCGCTTTTTTGGTTTGATAAATATCATATCGACGGTTTGCGCGTGGACGCGGTGGCTTCGATGATTTATCGCGATTATTCAAAACAGGACGGCGAGTGGGATCCCAATGAATTTGGCGGACGCGAAAACTTGGAAGCGATTGATTTTTTAAAACGCTTCAATGAAACCGTGCATTTAAATTTCCCGGGAGTTTTGACAATCGCGGAAGAGTCCACTTCCTGGACGGGGGTTTCGCGGCCGACTTATACCGGCGGACTGGGTTTCAGCATGAAATGGAATATGGGCTGGATGAATGACACGCTCGAGTTTTTTCGACTCGATCCCGTTCACCGCCGCTTTCATCAAAACATGCTGACATTTTCCATGCTTTACGCTTTTACGGAAAATTTTGTGCTTCCGATTTCGCATGATGAAGTGGTGCATGGAAAGGGAGCGCTTTTAGAAAAAATGCCCGGAGATGATTGGCAGAAGTTCGCGAACCTGCGTCTTTTCCTTGGCTATATGTTCGGGCATCCCGGAAAAAAATTGAATTTTATGACGATCGATCTCGCCCAGCGGCAAGAATGGAACGCGGTCGCTTCGATGGATTGGCATGTGCTGCAATGGGATTCTCATAGGCAAATTCAGCACTTTATGCAGGATCTAAACAAGATGTATCGAGAGAATAAACCGCTTTACGAAGTTGATTTTGAGTGGCAGGGATTTGAGTGGATTGATTTTCTGGATCATGAGAACAGCGTGTTGTCTTTTTTGCGTTGGTCCAAAGATCGCAGCGAATGCGTTATTTTTACGATCAACCTTACGCCGGTGCCGCGCCTGAATTACCGCATCGGAGTTCCTCAGCAGGGATTTTACCGTGAAATTTTAAACAGCGATGCTAAAGAGTACGGCGGAAGCGGAGTCGGTAATTTGGGAGGAGTCGAGGCGGAAAGTTTTCCGTGGCATGGCCGGTCGCACTCGATTCAGGTGAATTTGCCTCCGCTTGCGGTGAATGTCTTTAGCCCCAAAAAACAATCCTCAAAGTCAGGAAGAGCTTCGGGCTCCGGGAATTAAGAAGCGTGATGCAGGTTTGGCCGGGTAAATCTTATCCTCTGGGAGCGAACTGGGATGGAGCGGGAGTGAATTTCGCGATTTTTTCGGAGCATGCCGAAAAAGTCGAGCTTTGTCTTTTTGATTCCGCGGATTCGCAAAAAGAAGACTCTTTGATCACTCTTCCCGAATGCACGAATCATGTTTGGCATGGATATATTCCGGGGCTGCGTCCCGGGCAATTATATGGTTATCGCGTGCATGGTCCTTACAAACCGCAGGAAGGGCACCGGTTTAATCCCGCAAAATTATTGCTGGATCCTTACGCGAAAGCGATCGGCCGCCAAATCACTTGGCGCGAAGAAATGTTTGCCTACGATTTACAAAATCGCCGGAAAGACCTCTCGATCGACAGGCGCGATAATGCCGCGTGGGCGCCGCTCGGAGTGGTGGTTGCGCCGTATTTTGACTGGGAAGGCGATACGATTTTAAAAACCCCATGGCATGAAACAATTATTTATGAAATGCATGTCAAAGGGATGACGCAGCTTCATCCTCATATTCCCAAGCATTTGCGCGGAACTTACGCCGGCCTGGCTTCCGAACCTGTTATCGCGCATCTTAAAAGTTTGGGAATTACGGCGGTAGAATTAATGCCGGTTCATTTTCACGCCAACGAATGGCATTTGCTGGATAAGAAATTAACCAATTATTGGGGTTATAAC
>CAZSVD010000096.1:0-7933 GCA_964610145.1 uncultured bacterium
AAATGGATGTTGGGATGATCGGCTTGCCATTGCTTAATGTAATAATCTTTGTCTTCCCAGTCCAGATTAGAATCTGCAAGATACTTATATGCATTTGTACGATCGCCAATAACCTCATTGAAATAAGACATGTAATGAGGGTAATAAGACAGAGCGGAAATTCCATACCACAGCAACGCTGCGCCAAGCCAGAATGCTTTGACTTTCGTCTGAATATTTTCGAAAGCACGCGCGGAAATCAAAATCAAAAAAACATATCCGGGTAAGAGATATCTTATCCCGACCTGAATATCACAGATAGAGCTAAAAAAAACAAGCCAAACCGCAAAAGTGACCCAGAAATAAGGTTCCGGAGAAGCGTTCACGGAAAGAGATTTCTTTTCATTTTTGACAAACACTGCGGTAATTAGCAACAAGAACAAGCTGAGGGGAGTTTTAAGTGCAATCATGAGCGGTGGGGCATAGTCGCGGCCCTTGCGATGCAATTGACCCAATACATAATTATTGCCACGACCATATTCCGGGTGCTCGGTTATTAATTGCGAGTAATCAAGTCCGCGGACGAAGATTCTGGGCAAAGGTACCGGAAGATTAACGTTAGTAAAAATCTTTTGATAAAGACGACTTTGCCACGCGAATGAACGGGTACTTTCAAAACTTCCTTGGAATAAGTACGCGGAATTGATTACCAACCAAATTAAAAACAGAAAAAGAAATGATCGCTGAATTGATTTAATTATGTCTCCGATTGAAATTTTAAAATCGCGGGAATAAATCTTTTGAACCACTAAAATAAGAGGCAATACACCGAAAAGCAGAATGCAGCTAAACTTAGAGACAAGCGCGGCTCCCATTGCAACCGAGCACAGGTAAAGAAACCGGTCTTTGTTTTGACTGCGCCATTTCCAAAATAGAAACAAAGTTAAAACAACGAAAAAAGTCGTAATAAGGTCGGAAGTGACTTCCTTTCCGTGAGCGATGAAATTCGGATTTAAGGCGTAAAGAGCCAAACCGCACAGCCCGGCAACATTCCCATAGAGACTGCGGCACCAAAACCAAATCAATAAACCAAGTGCGAGCGCAAAAAACATGCTGGGCAAGCGAATTCCAAGTAGTCGCCAAGGTTTGTCGTGCATTTCCTGTGAAGCGCAGTGATAGTTTTTGCAAGCAAGAGCGTTTAAGACAAAAACAGGCATTCTTTGGCCATCTGTTTCAGCTAATGGACCTTTGGTTAAAACGTCATATCCATACCTGAGATTATGCGGCTCATCGAACGAAAGATTTTTATGCCAAGCGCTCAGGGTCATTAAAATAAACATCGCTATCAGGAGCGCGCTAATAAACAAAAGTTCCGGAAGCAATAACTTTTCTTGAAGTGTCCCTAACTGTTTGGTTTCAATACGGGTATGATTCATGATTTCCTTAAAAAAGCGCCCAATCTTATCACGAAAGAAAATATTCTAAAAGTAATAAGCCAGCATGGGCCACCTATCATCAAAAACGGAGAAAAGTAATGCAAAATCCGGGATAGTTATTACAATTAACAATTGAATCGCAAATTTCAGACTGCTGACACGGGAGCAAGGTCGATCAAGACATGCTGTTTAATAGTTTAGAATTTCTCTATATTTTTTTACCGCTTACTCTCGGAATTTTTTATCTATTCGCCAGATTCCGGCTTATTAAGTTATCGAAGGGCACTTTACTCGCTACGTCCTTTGCATTTTACGCGTACTGGAAGCTTTCGTATTTTGCTTTGATCGTTTTCAAGATTATCACGAACTATTTCTTAGCCATCTATTTGAATAAAAATAAAACAAAGCTGGCACTTTGGATCGGCGTCATTTTCAATTTGGGGATTCTTGTCTATTTCAAATATCTTAATTTTTTTATCGAAATTTTTAATCATGTCATTCCTCTTATTCCGGGAACAGTCAGCGTTACGATCCCGCTCGGCATTTCCTTTTATACATTTACCCAGCTGACTTATTTGGAGGACCTCTATCGTGGCAAAGCTCGGTTTCACGGGCTTCAGCCATATTCTTTATTTGTGATTTTCTTCCCGCACTTAATTGCGGGGCCGATTGTCCATTACAGTCAGGTGATGCCGCAGTTCAGCCGGCTGCGAACCTATGTTTTTCAGTATAAAAATTTTTTCACGGGTGTCTTTCTGTTTCTGGCGGGATTGTTTCAGAAGGTTGTCATCGCGGATTCCGTGAGTCATTTGGCGGACATGGGCTTCGCTAATGCTTCACTTCTGACTTTTTTTGAAGCGTGGAGCTCCGTCTTGTCTTATAGCATGCAAATTTATTTTGATTTCGCGGGTTACTCGAATATGGCAATCGGTTTAGCGTTATTATTCAATATTAGATTTCCGGAAAACTTTAATTCCCCCTATCAGGCTGAATCAGTCATTGATTTTTGGCGCCGTTGGCACATGACGCTTTCACAATTTTTGCGCGATTATTTGTATATCCGTTTCGGCGGAAACCGTTTCGGGCTTATACGTAAATATATCAATATTTTGCTTACCATGTTGATTGGAGGGCTTTGGCATGGAGCAAATTGGACATTCATCCTCTGGGGAGCATACCATGGTATTTTGCTGGTAATTAATCATATAGCCGATGAAATCAAGTTGAAGTTGCCCCGAATTTTGGGGCGATTAATTACTTTTGCCTTTGTTGTATATGGATGGGTTTTTTTTCGCTCGGCTAATTTGAATCAAATAGTTGATATGTCCCGCGCGTTGGCAGGGGGCCATGGCTTCGGGCTTCGTAATACTTACTTTTTATGGAAAGATCAATTTTTGTTTCTCGTGATAGCCTTGGGCATCGCCTGGCTGGCGCCGAATGCAAATTTTTGGTCGCAAAAAATTCGACCGAATTTATTTTGGGGATTTATTTTTTATTTTATGTTTCTTCTTGGGCTTCTCTGTCTTAACCGCGAAAGCGCATTTTTATACTTTCAATTTTAATGAAACAAATCAATAAGAATTCATATCAGGGGTTTCTCGCAGTATTTATTTTTCTTTTCTTTGCAACGCCGTGTCTGTTGGCCGGATTCAACTTTCGGATGGATCCGAATTCGCGTTATCACTTCAGTGTGGGGGATGAACTGCTTAAACAGCTGGCCGATTCGCAGGATACGTTACTTACGTTGCCCAGCAACTCCGATGATCGCGCTCTGCTGAAAAAGTATATCAAGCTCACCAGGACCCAACAGCGCGACTTTCTTGTTTTGGGGGGTAGCCGGGTTTTGAATATTCAGCCGAACATGCTGAGCGATACTTATAAAAGCAGTTTTTTAAACGCCGGAGTCACTGCGGGAACTATCCGCGACTATATCGCGTTATGGCAGTTAATTAAAGATTCCGGTTTACACCCCAAAATTGTGCTGATTGGAATAGAAGAGCAGTCGCTGAATAGCATTTCACAAAACAACCACTATCTTTCTATTTTAGAATACTACGAGGCCTTTTTTTCAAAAGGAATTTCTTTGCGAATTAAATTAATGGGCCTGACAACGGATCTTAAGGATTTACTTTCGCTTTCTTCAACGATTAGCTCAATTAAAATGGCTCTTCATCCGAAATCTTCCTTTGTACGTCCTCATTTATTATCTATGAAGAACTTCGACTATTCAGTTTATGCCCGAACGCCAGCTTTTTCGGTTCTTTATCCACACGCTTATGAACACCGTGCTCTCGATACGGTTAATGCGGAGGGTGAGGCAAATGGACGTGGCGAGCAAAAAGTTTTTGAAATGTGGAATCAAAAGGATGCGCGTGGAAATGATCAGTTACGGGCCCTTTTAAGAGATATCAAGAAATCGGGGGCTGTTCCTGTCTTGGTTGGTTTCCCTTATCATCCTGAAGCGAACCGAGTTATAGCTCAATCTTCTCGTGCGCAAATAAATTTGAATGTTTTTGTCGATGCGCTTAGTAGGCTTGCGGTTGATGAGGGAGTTTATTTTTATGATGCTATTTTTCAGCATCGAGATTTATTAAGCCCAATTGATTTTATTGATGGGGCTCATCTAGGACAGTCGGCTACATACAAGCTCTTGACAGCAGTTAGTTCTGATTCGAAGTTAGAGTTAGCTGCCACAAAATGGACTGCAGAATCCTAGCTTTTGACTAGGAGCATGGTTTCAATATGCTATATTTTGACATCCATTGACGTCTTACGGCTCCAATGATATGATATGAACATGTCAAATCTTAAACCTAAGCATGAAAACACAGTGATTGAGATTCGCGAAAATGAGCTCTATACCCCTGCAGAAACCATGGGGTATCTCAAAGTTAGCTCCAGCACCATGACCCGAATGATTAAAAGCGGATTAATTAGCGCCGCCAAAGTTGGCAAACAGTACCGCATTATGGGTAAAGAAATCCTTCGTATTATCTCTCCAAAATTAGAAGACCAAGTAGGCAAAGCCTACAATCGTGCACGGAATTGGGTCCATGAAGAACCGGACAACCACTCACAAAACTTATGAACTTTAATGGTAAGAAAATTCTTGTAACCGGCGCTGATGGTTTTATTGGCTCACATTTAACCGAAACGCTTGTGCGCGCAGGCGCTGATGTTCGCGCTATGGTTTATTACAATTCATTTGATTCGTGGGGCTGGCTGGATGATGTTGCGCCGGACATAAAAGGGAAGTTTGAAGTTTTTGCGGGAGATGTGCGCGACCCGTATGGCGTTCGTAAAGCGGTGACGGGCAGCGATATTGTTTTTCATCTGGCTGCGCTAATTGCAATTCCATACTCTTATCATTCACCCGATGCTTATGTTGACACGAACGTCAAAGGAACTCTTAATGTTTTACAAGCCTGCAGAGATTTGAATGTCAAAAAATTGATACATACTTCAACAAGTGAGGTTTACGGAACGGCCAAATTTGTTCCGATTACTGAAGAGCATCCGTTGCGTGGACAGTCACCTTATTCTGCAACTAAAATCAGCGCAGATCAGCTTGCGATTTCATTTTTTGATTCTTTCAATTTGCCGGTGGTGATCGCGAGACCGTTTAATACCTATGGGCCGCGCCAATCGACTCGAGCGATTATTCCGACAATTATTACCCAGATCGCAAATGGTCAAAAACAGATCAAGCTCGGTGCGCTTGGTCCCACGCGGGATTTAAATTACGTTGCAGACACGGTGAGCGGTTTTTTAGCTTTGGCAGACTCCGACAAGGCTAATGGCGAAGTTGTTAATCTTGGCAGCGGGTTTGAGATATCAATTGGTGATTTGGTCGCCACTATTTCGAAGCTCATGAAAGCTGATATTCAAGTTGAAGAAGAGCATCAGCGCTTACGTCCTGAAAAAAGTGAAGTGCGACGTTTGTGCGCCGATGCTTCAAAAGCCCTTCGTTTGACGGGTTGGAAATCCCAATATGCCGGCCTGGCCGGGCTGGAGAAGGGGCTTTCTGAGACTATTGCATGGTACACAAAAGATCATAATCTTTCTAAGTTCAAACCGCATCGTTATACTTTGTGATACCAGTGAATACGGCCTCCATACAAAATCAAGACCTTTTGCATCAAGTTCTAACGGCACTGCAAAAAGTTCTTAAGCATCAAAAACTTCCTGTTTCATTACATCAGCCAGTGTTTGAAGGAAGAGAAAAGGAATACGTTGAAGACTGCATTAAGACAGGCTGGGTATCTTCGGTTGGAAGCTATGTTGATCGGTTTGAAACGCAACTGGCTCAATATACTGGTGTTAAAAAAGCAATAGCGGTTGTTAACGGTACTGCGGCACTTCACACTGCGCTTATTTTGGCTGAAATTCAAGCAGGCGATGAGGTTCTTGTCCCAACTCTTACTTTTGTTGCAACCGCGAATGCGGTCGTATACGCAAATGCTATTCCTCATTGGGTGGATTCAAATTCATTAACTCTGGGTGTCGATCCTGAAAAATTAGATCGGTATTTATCTAAAATTGGCACAATGAAATCAGGGCAACTTTATAATCGTCTCACAAACCGCCCAATTAAAGCATTGATCGGAGTGCATACCTTTGGACATCCCTTTGCGATGGATAAAACGGTTGAAGTTTGCCGGAAATATAAAATAATTTTGATTGAAGATGCTGCAGAATCACTGGGGTCATTCTATAAGGGCAAACACACTGGCAATTGGGGCGAAATCGCAGTTCTTAGTTTCAATGGCAATAAAATAGTTACAACCGGGGGCGGCGGAGCTATTTTGACTAATAATGAAGCTCTTGCCCGGCGAGCAAAACACATTACAACGACAGCAAAAGTACCTCATTCATATTTTATCGAGCATGATCAGGTGGGGTATAATTATCGCTTGCCCAATTTGAACGCAGCGTTAGGTTGCGCACAGCTTGAATCCTTGGAGAAATTTATACAAGCCAAGAGAGCGCTAGCGCTCCAATATGACGCCGCATTTGCAAACATTTTGGGCATTTCTTTTTTTAGAGAGCCACACGAAGCAAAAAGCAACTATTGGTTAAATGCGATATTAATCGATGAAAGCCTGTCTCATCAGAGAGACTTCTTGCTTGAAGCAACCAATAACGAGGGATTCGGAACCCGTCCATGCTGGACGCTAATGCACAAGCTTCCCATGTTTCAGAATTTTCCTAAAATGGATCTTTCAATAGCGGAGCAAATTGAAAAGCGACTTATTAATATTCCAAGCAGTGCAAATCTGAGTTTAAAGCAATGATCAAATCATGTCACAAAAATGATGTCGTGGCTCTGATTACCGCGCGAGGTGGCTCCAAAAGACTGCCGGGAAAAAATATACGTATTTTAGCAGGCAAGCCTCTTATAGCCTGGACAATTGAATGCGCCCTTAAAAGCAAACTTACGCGCAGAGTGATTGTTTCGACAGATGATGTGAAGATTGCATCTGTCGCAAAAAAATGCGGCGCTGAGGTTCCTTTTTTGCGTCCGAAAAATCTTGCTGGAGATTCATCAAGTCATATCGCTGTTGCTACTCATGCGCTGGAATGGCTTAAGCAGCATGAGGGGAAGTATCCACAATTTTTGCTTTTGCTGCAGCCTACATCACCATTTCGCACGCATCAAGATATAGATTCTGCAATACAAGTGGCAATTCAAAAGAAGGCTGCATCGGTCATCGGCGTTCATGAAATGCCCATTCATCCTTTTCTGGCGAGAGAAATTACCGCAAAGGGCCGACTTAGAAAGTTTATGAAGGATGGCTTGGTTTATCGACGCAAGCAGTCGTTACCTCGTCTCTTCGCACCCAACGGCGCGATTTACCTAACTTGCCCCAGAGCTATTCTAAAAAGCAAAACTTTTTTCCCCTCTAATACTTATCCTTACGTTATGTCAGAAGACAGGTCGATAGATATCGATACCAAGTGGGACTTTCATCTTGCAAGCTTAATTCTTAAAAATGCAAAGAGGCCCGCCTAATGGATGTTTTGCATAGTAATACTTTCCGACAAAGGGTGGAGTTTTTGCATCAGTCGGAAAAATGGTCCGCGGATGAGCTGAAGCAATATCAGTTTAAAGAGCTTCAACGTGTTTTAACGCATGCTTATACAAATGTTCCGTACTATACGAGCGTATTTAACAATCTGGGATTATCTCCGGAAGACTTCAAGAGTACTGCCGATCTGTCCAAATTGCCGCTCTTAACAAAATCAATCATTCAGGATCGCTATGATGACTTCATTCCCCGGGGGATTGATAAATCAAAATTGATTACGCGCAGCACGGGAGGTAGTACTGGCACCCCCTTAACTGTCTATATGGATACTGATCACATGGCTCGTGACAAAGCGAATACAGAATATTATGTCAACGTTGCTGGTCTTAATATTTTTGACTATCGCAGTGTGAGATTATATGGCGATAAAATTCCGGAAGAACTTGTCAATCAGGGTTCATATTGGACACTGGTTGATAATCGGAAATT
>CAZSVD010000097.1:0-1891 GCA_964610145.1 uncultured bacterium
GGGCAGTATTAAGAAATCGACACTTCCATTGATTTTTTGATACGAAAGGCGACCAAGCCAGACACCCTTTCGATCTTCTCGTTGACCCGGTAAATTCGTATTTGAATATATGAAATCACTGGGAGATATCAGTAATCCAGGAGATCTCCGATTGCGTTCTTTTCCAATAAAATACTGCGCGCTGTCACTCAGGCGGGAGCGAAAGCCGACTTGATTGAGAAAAAGAGAGCCTTCTTTGTCCTTATCATCATAATTCACAACAGCATCGACTATCAAAAAACTCTCGTTTAGAATTTTGAAATCACCAGAAAAGCTTAATTGGCCATTTGGAAAGTGGATTTGATCGTTGGTGCTTCCGGAAGTTTGAGTGCCATCAATTAGCAAATATGTCCTTGTTCTGCCTCTATTAAACCAAGAGTTCTGAGGATCGGAAGTCGTAGTCTCAGTAGAAGTAGCCTCAGACATTTGAGTTTCATCGGCTAACCCGGCGGCTTCTTCGAGATCCACATCCGAATTATCTGCCCCTAGGGCTGTGAGTCCACCTAGAAAAATAAGACCACTCAAAAAGAAGATCATGAGACGAAGATAACTTTTCATATTTCTTTACCTAGATTATCAACGACAAATCGGCCATCTGGAATTTTATTTTCAAGTTGAAGTTCGATGATTTGCATTTCTGATTTTAGTTTAGTAATCACATTTTCCATGACCAATTTGGCGGGCCTTGTAATGTTACCGAAAGTCTTAACAGATCCGTATTTGCAAATTTTTAAGAGAGTTCCTTTTGAGTCGTAAAAATACTGCTGTACGGGTTGTGTTGTTGTTTTGTCGATCCATATGCGCATTTTTGCATACGCTGCCTCACTGTTCTTAGCAACAAGGTCGATAATAAACTGATTTTTAGTTTCTTTTGCAATCGATGCATTGTACTGCGCTAGCCAATCTACTCGCATGACATCAGCATTGGAAAAGTCACCACCGGCAAAGCTCTCTCTGTCTGCGACACGAACTGCCCTTGCCACGCTTGGCATATAGGTCCAAATTGTATCTTTCAGTCGTAAGGTTTCGCGGCCCTTCTCCCTTTCTGGTTTTAAGAAGTAACCATGACTATGATTTACATCTTTGACGCTAAAGCGAACATCGTACTGAGCAATGGTTCCGTCTAAACGGTAGTTTGTAAAT
This sequence comes from uncultured bacterium, assembly GCA_964610145.1. GTDB lineage: Bacteria > Omnitrophota > Omnitrophia > Omnitrophales > Aquincolibacteriaceae > Multiplicimicrobium. The sequence goes on from CAZSVD010000097.1 coordinate 1,183, forward strand.
TGATAAAGAGACTTGAAATTTGGTGGGGACAAATTTTTTTCGACTTTACTAATGATTTCTGTTGCAGATTCAGCCTTTGCTGGATGAGCTGTAAAAATTAAACTCGCCCCAAGGGAAAGTGCCAAGATTATCTTTGTCATTTGATCCTCCTCGTGCAAATAACGCACTCTAGTTTCAATCAACACTTTAGTTAGTAGTCAGCGCCTGCACGGGTTTCATTTTACTGGCTCGATAAGCAGGTACAAAACTTGCGCCTAAGGCAGAAAGCAGAGCTAAAAAAAATACTTTCAGTAGAAATGCAATTGTGATCGTTGGATATAAAACGGTTGTGATAGTCTGACCCGGAAGGGCAAACGTTAGGCCGTAATTATTCAAGAATAGCAAAATTGAAACGGCTAGGATCATTCCGGTCATGCCACCAATAAGACCAATCACGGCGGACTCAATCAAAAATTGAAGAGTGATATGGAATCGACGATATCCTAAGGCCATCAAAGTTCCAATTTCGCGAGTGCGCTCCATTACGGTCATCAGGGACGTGTTCACAATTGCTGAAATAACGATTGAAAACACAATGAACATGACAAGATTAAAAATTACATTTTGAAGGTTGAGTGAGTCTCGCAGAATTCCCGCAAGCTCGATCCATGTTTGAACCGTTAAGTTGGGGTCTAGCTTTTCTTTCAATTTTGCTCTTACGATTTCGGAG
>CAZSVD010000098.1:0-2317 GCA_964610145.1 uncultured bacterium
GGCATCATTGATTATGTGCGAAATTATTTGCTTAAAAAACCAACTGCCGATTTAAAAATTAAAACCATCGAGAACCGAGATTATTCCCCTCAGGCTTCGGCCAAGGGCTAGCTGCATGAAGCGCGATCAGTTTATTTCCGCGGTTTTTCTCCTTGTTTTGGTTTATGTCGCCTGGCAAATTTTTTCGATCTTTTCAGTTTTTACCAATGCCATTCTCGGCGCGGCAATTCTCGCGTTTTTGTTTTATCCGATTCAGCGGCAATTTTTAAAATGGTTTCCTAAACAAGCCGCTCTGGGATCAGCCTTATTATCCGCACTGATTTTTTTAATCGTCATTCCTCCGTTTATCCTTTTACTTTCAAGCCTGTCATCGCAAATTGTTGATCTGACTCAGTCGGCATACCATTTTGTTCAGCAAGGCGGCGTTGAAAAATTAATTCAGGAAATTCAAACGCACCCTTGGTTTCATGATATTGACAGTAGAGTTACCGACTGGACCCCCATCAAAAAAAGCGCTGCGGATTGGATTCTGGGTACCGCAAAAAAACTGGGGAACATCACCGCAATCGAAGTCGGCGCGTTAACCAAAAATTTGTTCACGATCATTTTGAATCTCTTTTTCATGAGCGTGCTTGTTTTTATTTTTCTCAAAGATGGCGCTCAAATCTATGAGTTTCTTTATCAAATCGCCCCCTTCGAAGAAAAAACAAAGCACACGATTTTTGATCAGGTGCGCGGAACTTTCGAAGCGGTCATTCGGGGACAAATTTTAACTTCACTCGCGCAATCCTTCGCGGCCGGGGTTCTTTTCGCAGCCGTTGGAATTCGCGCCTTTTTGTTTTTCGCGGTTTTAACTTTTATTATGTCGCTTTTACCCGTCGGCGCGGCAAGCATTTGGCTCCCCATCGCCCTGTGGCTTTTTTTAGGGGGACTTAAAATAAAAGCAGCTATTGTTGTGGGTGTGGGAATCGGTATCAGCCCGCTCGATAATTGGATTAAGCCCGCCGTTATCGGCGAACGCACACGCTTACCGTATTTTCTGCTTTTTTTCGGAATGTTTGGCGGGCTTGCGGTTTATGGTTTTATCGGAATTTTCATCGCGCCCGTGGTTCTTTCGCTTTTCTTTGCCTTGATCAAAATCTATCAGGAAGAATACCTGACCTCACACTCTTAAGGCTTCACTTTAAGCAGAAGCCGCTCTCTCCACTTCGCTTTCGAAACTATTTTTGCGAATTTAACGTAAACATAATCGCTTCGGGTCTTGAGAAAAAACGGATACGCATAAACCGTCCGCTCCCCATACCGCGGGAAACGCAGCAAACAATATCCATAAAGCGGTGCAATCCGGCGGCATAACGCCGGCCCACGCGGGAAAAAGTAACCACCGCACCCCAGAAAGGAATACAAATTTGCCCGCCATGCGTATGACCTGAAAAGCAAACATCAATTTCATGATCAGATAATCCGAACAAAACATCCAAGGTATGCGAAAGCAACAAATTAACAACGCCGGAACCTTTTTCCGGGCGGATTCGCGTTAAATCCGCGTGTCCTGTAACAGGGTCATCCACTCCATGAACCCCCACACGCTGCCCTTCAATTTCCAAATGAAGCGACTGATTGCGCAATTCCTTAATTTTAAGTTTTTTATAAACACCACGAAGCTTTAAAGTTCCGTTACGCAACAAAGGATGGCGACGGTCGCCCTGCTTGCTGTGGAATAAACTGTCATAGAGCCGGTAATTGTAATAATCGTGGTTTCCCATCACCGCAAAAATTCCATGTTTCGAGCGCAGTTTCGCAAGTTGTTCTGCGGCAACCGCAACACCTTCGCGACAATCGATCACATCACCTGTGATAAAAATTAAATCGGGATCTAATTTGGATAAACGATCAAAAAAGCGACTGAGACCGGAATCCGGGTATGCGAAGTGAATATCCGAGAGATGTAAAATCCGCAGAGGTTTTGAAATTTTAGGACATTCCGCATGAAAGTGGGTCATGCGATAACAATGCGGTTCGATTAAAAGCCAAACGAGCCCTGCCGCGCCAAATAATGCGAGAAAAGCGATCACGAACCTAGAATCTTTCCTCCCGACGAGGAGGTAAAAATAATTCCCTGCATCATTTTTTCCATTTCCACGGGGCGACGCGCGTTTTGAATCGCGGCTTCTTTAGTGATGGCATCTTTCTGATAAAGCTCTAAAAGCGATTGATCTAAAGTCTGCATCCCTTCATGCCCTGAGTTCATCAAGGCCTGATGAATCTTTTCAAACTCTTTATCGAGAATTAATTTTCGCAGTGTATAGTTTCCGAT
>CAZSVD010000099.1:0-2733 GCA_964610145.1 uncultured bacterium
TAAACTTGAGACTCAGGCTCTCTTTGGGATTGTTCAGGGCGGTGTTTTGGAAGATTTACGCAAATATTCTTTAGAGAAAACAGTCGAGATTGGTTTTGACGGTTATGCTTTGGGCGGACTTTGCGTGGGGGAGAACCAGGAAGATACTTTCCGGATCTACCGTGAAATTATCCGGCTCATGCCGCGTGAATATCCCCGCTATATGATGGGAATCGGAACCCCGATGGATTTTATTCAAGCGATTGAAAATGGAGCCGATATGTTTGATTGCGTTACGCCTACGCGCCACGGCCGTAATGGTTCGGCTTTTACGCCGACAGGGATGGTGGTGGTGCGAAACGGCCGTTACGCGATGGATGAAAAGCCGATTCAGGAAAATTGCGGCTGTTATGCCTGTAAGAATTTTTCGCGCGGCTATATCCGGCATTTACTTAATACGGAAGAAATGCTCGGACCCATATTGGTTTCGATGCATAACACGTATTTTTTTGTGCGGTTTGTGGCCGGGATACGTCAAAGTATTTTGAACGGAAAATTCCGGGTGTTTAAAGAAGATTTTTTACGTCAGTTTGATTCAGAGCAAAGATAATCGACTCAAAAAACGGATAGACGGACGGGCTTGCCACTGGTTGGGCTTTTGGTCTATAGTCTTCAGTCTTGGGTCTCAATTTTACTAAGGAGTTTTGTATGTTGACTTCAGTTTTTATGCCTATGCAGGTTGCCGGCGGACAGCCGAATCCTTTGATTCAGCTCGCGCCCATGATTTTGATTTTCGGAATTTTTTATTTCTTTATCATTCGGCCTCAGCAAAAGCGCCAGAAAGATCTTTCCAAAATGGTGGACGGCTTAAAGAAAGGTGACAAGATCGTCACTTCCGGCGGTATTTTGGGCGTGGTGACAAGTCTTCAGCAAGATTATGTTGTTATTAAAACGGGCGATTCAGATACGACCAAGATGGAAGTTCTGAAAAGCGCGATTACCGGAATCCGAAGTCAGGAGTAAGTCATGGATAAAAATTATAAGTGGAAAGTTTTTGCGGTTATTGCGATTACCGGTTTAGCGTTTTGGAAATGCTATCCGCTCGATAAAAAAATCAAGCTCGGTCTTGATTTGAAGGGCGGTATGCAGCTCATGCTTCAGGTGGACATGAGCAAGGTTCCTGAAAAACAGCGCGGAGATGTGACCGAGCGCGTTGCTGAAGTGGTTCGTAACCGTATTGACGAATTTGGCGTTGTTGAACCTGAAATTTCCACACAGGGGTTGGATCAGGTTGTGGTCAAGCTTCCCGGTATTACCGACCGTGAACGCGCGATTCAAATCGCAGGGCGCACCGCACATTTGGAATTCCGCATCGTCTCGGATGACGCGAATCTTTTGGCGAAGATTGAAAAGGGCGTGGCTCCTGAGGGTTATGAAATCAAGAAAACCAAAAGCGATACAAGCGAAGATGAGCTTCTGGTTGCCAAAGATGCTGTTCTGACCGGTGAACATTTAACCACCGCGTCCGTAGGTTTTGACCAATATGGCAAGCCGATGGTTCAAATCAGTTTTGATAAAGAAGGCTCTAAAATTTTTGATCACGTGACCTTTCAAAATATCGGCAAGCGTCTCGCGATTGTTTTGGACGGAGTGATTCATTCCGCGCCCGTGATTCGTGACCGTATTTCAGGCGGGAATGCGCAGATTTCAGGAAATTTCACCAATAACGAAGCGAAGGACTTGGCGCTTGTTTTACGCGCGGGTGCTTTGCCCGCTCCGGTTAAAATCGTTGAAGAGCGAACAATTGGCCCAAGTCTCGGACAAGATTCTGTTCGCAAGTCTGTTAAAGCCGCGATTGTCGGTTTGGGAATCGTGATCGCGTTTATGTGCGTTTACTATCAGCTTTGCGGATTGATCGCGAGTATCGGTCTTTTGGTGTATGCTGTTTTAGTTTTGGGCGCGATGGCGGCTTTCGGGCAAACTTTGACGTTGCCCGGTATCGCGGGCTTTATTCTTTCGATCGGTATGGCCGTTGACGCCAACGTTCTTATTTTTGAACGTATGCGTGAAGAATTGGCGCTGGGCAAAAGTTTGCGCGCGGCGATTTCAGCGGGTTATCACAAAGCTTTCAGCGCGATTTTAGATACCCACGTTACCACGTTAATTACATCCGCTATTTTGCTGATTTTTGGAACAGGGCCCGTGCGCGGGTTTTCCGTGACCTTGATCATCGGTATCATTGCGGACTTTTTCTCAGCCTTGCTCGTAACTCGTATCATTTTTGATTTTCTTTCGTCACGGAATCCGGATTTGAAATTGGGGATGCTGAATCTTTTCAGAAACCCCAAAATTCCTTTCTTGAAGGGCCGCTTTTTTGCATATGGATTTTCGGTCGTCGTGCTTGTGATGGGAGTTGCTTCTTACGGTATGCGCGGTCAGCACAGCTACGGCGTTGAATTTACCGGCGGAACTTTTACACAGCTAAAGTTTGAGCAAACCGTGGATATCGGACAATTCCGCGCGGAGTTAGCAAAAGAAAATCTCGGTAATTTTACGTTGCAGCAAATCGGCGAAAATGCTGAAAATACTTTTACCATTAAGTTCCCTGGGCATGAAGTAAAGCCGTTGGAAGAAGCTGCAAAGCGTTTGGCAAAGCCTTACAAAATTTTGCGCGTAGATTTGGTTGGGCCAAGCGTGAGCAAAGATCTCAAAGAAAAAGCCTTGTGGGCGATTTTCTGGTCATGTCTCGGAATC
>CAZSVD010000100.1:0-4205 GCA_964610145.1 uncultured bacterium
GAACGCGAATACTTGTCCTGTCTGTTTGGGTATGCCGGGATCTTTGCCCGTATTGAATCAGCAGGCGCTGGAGTTAGGCATGAAAGCCGGCTTGGCGCTTGATTGTGAAATTAATGAACGTCTTAAATTTGACCGCAAAAACTATTTTTATCCCGATCTTCCCAAGGCGTATCAGATTTCTCAATTTGATATGCCGGTCAATAAAAACGGACATTTGTGGATTGAATTTAAAGGCGCGGACGGGAAATGGGTAGAAAAGCGTGTGGGTATTACGCGCGCGCATCTTGAAGAAGACGCGGGTAAGCTTTTGCACGAAGGCGTCGCGGACGGAACTTTGGTGGATTACAACCGCGGCGGTATTCCTTTGCTTGAAATTGTTTCTGAGCCGGATATTCGTTCCGCCGAAGAAGCTTATGCGTATCTCTCGGCTCTCAAGGCTGTTTTGCAATACGCGGGCGTCAGTGATTGCGATATGGAAATGGGCAAATTACGTTGCGACGCGAACGTTTCAGTGCGTCCTGTCGGCCAGGAAAAATTTGGGACGCGTACCGAAACCAAAAATTTAAATTCTTTCCGCGCTGTTCAAAAAGCAATCGAATATGAAATCGCGCGGCAAATTCAGGTAATTGAAGACGGCGGAAAAATCGAGCAGGAAACGCGCCTTTGGAATGAAGCCAAGGGTGAGACGGTAATGATGCGTTCCAAAGAAGATGCGCATGACTACCGCTATTTTCCAGAACCGGATTTGGTGCCCTTTACGATTGCGCGAGATAAAGTCGAAGCAATGCGGAAAACTTTGCCCGAACTTCCGCGCGCGCGTGAAAAACGTTTTATCGAAAAATTAGGGTTGCCGCATTACGACGCGCTCGTGCTTGTGCAGGATCAATTGCTCGCGGGATTTTTTGAAAATATGATCAAGGAAGGCGCCAGCGCGAAGCTTGCGAGCAATTGGCTTTTGAACGATTTGCTCGGTATTCTGAACGAAAAGAAAATCGCTTTTGAAAACTCACCGGTCACACCCAAGGCTTTGGCAGGATTGATTCTTTTGATTGATAACAGCACGATTAACGGAAAAATTGCCAAAGATGTTTTGCCTGCGATGATCGAAGAAAATAAATCAGCCGAGCAAATCGTTAAAGAAAAAGGCTTGGCTCAGGTTCAGGATACAGGCTTGATCGAACAGGTCGCGGATAGGGTGATCGCGGCAAATCCGAAGTCAGTGGAAGATTTTAAATCCGGAAAGAAACAAGCGCTTGGATTTTTAGTCGGTCAAATTATGAAAGAGTCACAAGGCAAAGCGAATCCCAAGCTTGTGAACGAAATTCTCGCCAAAAAACTTTCTTAATTTTATGGCTGCCGCCGATTCCATGCTAGTACTCGGTGTCGAAACTTCCTGCGATGAAACCTCGTGTGCGATTCTACGCGCCTCATCCTGTTTTAGCCCTGAGCCTTCGGCTCAACCGCAATATGAAATTCTTTCTAACGTTGTTTCTTCCAGTCTTTTTCGGCATCAGGAGTTTGGCGGAGTCGTGCCTGAAATTGCGTCGCGGCATTGTCTTGAGCAAATTGATTTGGTCTTTAAGCAGGCATTGACGGAAGCCAAAGTAAAGTTAAGCGAGATTCAGCTCATCGCGGTGACAAGGGGACCGGGATTAATCGGATCTCTTTTTGTTGGGATGGGTTTTGCGAAAGCTTTGAGCTATCAGCTGGGAATTCCGCTCGTTGCGGTGAATCATTTGGAAGCGCACTTCGCCGCTAATTTTATCGGATCGGTTGCGGGGCAAAAGCAAAATATAAAAGTTCCTGAAAAATATGTCGGGCTGCTTGTTTCGGGCGGGCATACGTCGCTGACCTATTGCGAAAACGGAAAATATGAATTGCTCGGTGAAACCGAAGATGACGCCGTGGGCGAGGCTTATGACAAAGTCGCAAAAATTATGGGGCTTGATTATCCGGGAGGACCATTACTCGATAAACTCGCCGCAAAAGGAAACCCGAAAGCGATTTTGTTTAAAAAACCCAAACAAGAAAAACCCTTAGACTTTAGTTTCAGCGGAATTAAAACCGCCGTGCTTTATGCCATGAAAGATTTAAAAACCGGATTGCGCAAAGCGGATGCGCCGTCCGATGAAGATTTGGCCGCGAGCTTTCAATATTCGGTGGTGCGTTGGATTGTTGAAAAAGCTTTAAACGCGTGCGAATTGAAGGCCGTCCGGCATTTGGTGGTTGGCGGCGGAGTTAGTGCAAATTCACATTTGCGCGCGGAGTTAATACGCCAAGCCGAGGAAAAAGGAATTCAGGTTTGGATTCCCGAGAGATCTTTGACGGGGGATAACGCGGCAATGATTGCAAGACGCGGGCTGGAACTTTTTAAACAAGGAAAAGTCGCCGACTTACATTTGACCGCAAGTCCTAATTTACGTATTGCGATATAGACTAAGATGGAATTGGGCTCAAAAGATGAATGCGTATTTGCTCAGACAGCTGCGCTATGACGGCGCAGAACTCGCAAATACGCATTCATCTTTTGAGCTTTCTTCGCTAAGAGTGGGGAGGGTTCAAAGCGGAGAAACACGGCTTTACCAACAAGCGTTTATCGAAGTTTAATCTCCATTTATTAACAATAGGCTAAACAAAGCCCGCACGAATGTTTCCCAATACATCTTTTTCAATCTCTGCTTTGCCGAGATTGAAAAAGGGGAAAAAGAAAACTTTTTTGGTGCTGTGTGATTATTTTGTGTAACCAATGAGATAAAGCGATTTCGATTTAGGAAAGCAGCATTAAATTGTTTTTCCTTTTTAAGACCCCACCCTATCATGAGCGTATTTTCAAAAAAGCATCCCAAAACGCGAGTTTTGCCCGAAGAGGCAACTGTTTGAGCGGGTGGGGATGCTTTTTTGAAGTCTTGCGGTTATTTAACTGGTAGAGGAAGCGTCAAAATAGTCTAGAATAGCCATGCGAAAATCCCTCTTGTCCATGAGCGCATGTCCCGATATAATTCGCCCTCTATGAATACACTTAAATTAGCGCTTCCTAAGGGCAGTCTCGAAGAATCGACTTTTGCCCTGTTTAAAAAAGCCGGATTTGAAATCCGCAATAGCTCACGTTCATTAACACCTTCGGTGAATGATCCGGAGCTTGAAATCATTCTTTTCCGCCCGCAGGAAATGTCCCGTTATATCGAGGATGGTATTGTGGACTGCGGTTTAACTGGCCATGACTGGATTGTGGAAAATACCTCCAAAGTGACCGAATTGTGTGAACTTCAATATTCCAAGCAGACGACAAATCCTGTGCGCTGGGTGCTTGCAGTGCATGAGTCTTCTAAGGTTCAAAGCATCAAAGATCTTCAGGGTAAGAAAATTGTGACCGAGCTTGTGAATGTCACCAAGGCGTATTTGAAAAAGAATAAAGTTAAGGCCGAAGTTGAATTTTCATGGGGTGCGACCGAAGCCAAGCCGCCGCGTCTTGCCGATGCGATTGTGGAAGCTACCGAAACCGGTTCAAGCTTAAAGGCAAACCGCCTGCGTATTGTGGAAACCGTGATTGTTTCGATCCCTAAGTTTATCGCCAATAAAAACAGCGTTAAAGATGCGTGGAAACAAAAGAAAATGGATCAGCTTGTGATGCTTTTACAGGGTGCGATTCGCGCGCAGGAAAAAGTGGGTCTCAAGATGAACGTGAACTCCAAAAATCTCGATAAGGTGATTGCGCTTCTTCCGGCACTCAGAAAACCGACCGTTTCATCTCTTGCTGAAGATGGCTGGTTTGATGTCGATACTATTATTGATGAATCCATCGTGCGTAATTTAATTCCGGCGCTTAAAACCGCGGGCGCGCACGGGATAATTGAATATCATTTAAAAAAAGTAATTCAATAATAAGAGAATAGGAGAATACGAATGCCCTGGGCAAAAAAACAGAGTAAGAAAAAGATGAAAAAGAATAAGAGCAAAAAGAAGCTGAGCAAAAACAGAAACAAGATTGTGATAACCGTTTGGCATGCGGAAGACAATAAGCAAATGAAGGTTTAATTTCGACGGAGATTTTAAAGTCAGTTTATTAATGAAAAAAAAGACGTTTGGGCGGAGCCAAGGGTAAAGGTATAAACGCGAAACGGGACAGGAAAAAATTAAGTGTCTAATGTAAAGTTTTATCGTAACGATAACGCGCTAAGTAAGCATATGAAAAATATTTTTTATTT
>CAZSVD010000101.1:0-4870 GCA_964610145.1 uncultured bacterium
ATCGTTGCCTTTATCCTGAGCCGCCGCCGCCGGGAATGGTTCCAAGCTGCGCGGAAGGCGGAGTACTTGGAATTTTGCCGGGAACGATCGGTGTCATTCAGGCCACGGAAGCGGTGAAATTGATTTGCGGAATCGGAAAATCGCTGGTTGGCCGTTTAATGGTTTATGACGCGCTCAATATGACTTTTCGTGAGCTGAAAGTGCGTAAAGACCCGAATTGTCCGGTTTGCAGTAAGAATCCAACGATTACGAAGCTGATTGATTATGAGCAATTTTGCGGTTTAAAGAATCACACGATCGAACAATCAGGCGTGAAAGAAATCTCAGTTCAGGAGCTTAAAAAGAAAATCGACGCAAAAGAAGAGTTTCTTTTGCTGGATGTGCGCGAGCCTTTTGAAACGCAGATCGCAAAAATTCCGGGCGGGAAATTAATGCCCTTGGGGGATTTGGAATCTAAGCTCAAAGAGTTTGAATCCTTTAAAGACGAAGAGATTGTTGCGTACTGTCATCGCGGGCCTCGCAGCCGCCGCGCGCTTGAAATTCTGCACTCGAAGGGTTTTAAAAACCTCAAAAATGTTTCGGGCGGAATTGATGCCTGGGCCATTCACGTCGATACTTCGGTTTCGAGATATTAAGCAGCGGGTTCGAGGTCTTTAGTCTGTGGTCTTTTGGCGCTAGTCTGTATATAATTTCCCCTTATGGATATTCATGCGCTTTGGGAAAAAACCCTCAAAAAAACACAAGTCATTCGTCCCCGCGTTCAGCCTTTGCAGGTGCGGGGCTCAACGCAACTACCCTATATTTTTTTAGGAGAGTCGTCGGTCAATAAGGGGGATACAGTCGTGCGCAAAGGAGATGTGGTGGTGGATGAGCCTCGTCTTGTGCTGCCGACGCATTTACCGCAATTCGAAGGCTTTGAAATGGGCGAAGAATGGAAATCCGCACAAGACTATGTGATGAATTTTTTGATGATCCGCGGCATTCGTTTTCCGTCGCATAAATTTGAAAACAAATCAGCGCATTTGGACATTTATGAAGGCGATATCAAACATGCTTCCGCGCATTTTCGAAAAATGCTTGAAAGCCAGGAGAATGTCTACACCGGGCTTGTGATCGGCCCCGAAGATTGTTGGCAGCTTTCGATTTTAGTTTTCATCGGTTCGCAAATTTTACGCCAGGCTGACGGGGATATGCGCCGTTTGCTGGGCGAATTTCATCAGGAATAATTTTTTCCGGAACAAGACTATGATGACTGCTTTAGATTTAAAAACTTCCACGGCACGGCAATGGCAAAATGTCGGTATCGCCAAACGCGCAGGAGTTTTGGCGCCGCTTTTTTGTCTGCACTCAAAGGAGAGTATCGGTGTCGGAGAAATTCCCGATCTTGAGTTACTTGCTGAGTGGTGTGAAAAAACGGGCATTTCGATTATCCAAATTCTTCCTCTCAATGACGCGGGCTGGGATTTTCGGCCTTATGACAGTCAAAGCGCTTTTGCGATTGATCCAATGTATTTGCGGATTGGTCAGCTTAAATCCGCTGCGGTTGCGTCATTTAAGCACAAGCTGGCTGGTTTAGCCGAAGAGTTTTCCGCACCCAGACGTTTTGTTGATTATCGCGTGAAGACGCGAAAATTGGAATTGCTCTGGCAGATTTTTCACCACCCCCGTACCGATAAAAATGCGCCTGAGTTTTTAAATTTTATGGAATGTGAAAAATCATGGCTTGACGCGTACGCCGCGTTTAAAGTGTTGAAGCATATCCATCAAGACAAGCCCTGGTGGCTATGGCCCTTGCATTTGAGATTATATGATTCTCAGGCCGTGGCAAAAGAATTGTCCGGACTTCAGGCTACAGTTCTTTTTCATAAATGGCTCGCCTGGCAAACCTTGACTCAGCTTGAAGAAACAGTGCGGAAGATTCGCGCGAAAAATATTTTAGTGATGGCGGATATGCCTTTTTTGGTTTCGCGCGACAGCGCGGATGTATGGATGAATCCGCGGTTTTTTAAACTCGACCGGGAAGCGGGCGCGCCGCCTGATTTGTATATCGCGGATGGCCAGCGCTGGGGCATGCCGCCGTATCGCTGGGAAGAAATTGAAAATGATCATTTTCGTTATTTAAAAGAACGTATTCGTTTGATGGGACGTTACGCGCATCTTTACCGGATTGATCATTTTGTGGGGCTGTGCCGGTTATGGTGTATTCCTTCCGATGAGCCGCGCGAAACGCAGGGACGAAACGGAATATTTGATCCCGCGGATGAATCTCTTTGGAAAGGACAGGCCGAGAAAATATTGAATGCTATGCTGGAGGCTTCAGATATGCTGCCTTGCGCCGAAGACTTGGGAGTGGTTCCGGATTGCGCTTATGAAATTTTAAATGACTTTCAAATACCGGGCTCCGATGTTCAGCGTTGGATGCGTGATTGGAAAGGCGATCAGCGTTTTAAAGACCCCGAAGACTATCGGTTGCTTTCCATGTCGAGTCTTTCAACGCATGATATGACTTCTTTCCCGCTTTGGTGGACCGGCGAGGCCGGGGCAGAAGAAAAAAAGCATTTGCTGAATTGGGTTCAAATGACCGAAAAACAAGCGGAGAAAAACTTTCCTGTCTTCTTGGAGAATGTTTTTACCAAGGTTCTCGCGACAAAATCTGTTTTTAGTATTCACGCGCTGCAGGATTGGTTAGGATTAACCGGAAATAAGGAATTTTTTCAGCCTGATCACCGGATTAATGAACCCGGTAAAGTGTCTCAGGCGAATTGGTCGGTACGAGTGCCGTTTTCAGTGGAAGAGATGTTGTTACAGCCCATCAATGCTAAAATAAGCCGGTTGGTCGAAAACTCCGGCCGGAAGGTTTGATATGCAAAAGCAAAACTCAGTGAAGTCTTTGATTGTCGGTTTAATTATTTTGCTTGTCAGTGTCGGAACTGTTTTGGGTTTCCGTTATTCGAAACAGGCGCAGAAAACAAAAGAAGCGGTTGAGTCAGGGTCAGTCGGAAAAGTTCGCGGGCCGGATGTGGCGCCGATTCGCATTCTCGATTTCAGTGATTTTCAATGTCCCGCCTGTCGCGCCGCTGCGCCGATTTTGGAAAGTTTAATGGCAAAATATCCGGGGAAAATTCAGCTCGTTTTTAAACATTTTCCGCTGCGAATGCATGTTTGGTCGCCGGTTGCGCATCAATCCGCCGAATGCGCCGCAGATCAGGGAAAGTTTTGGGAGTTTTACAAAAAACTTTATGAGAATCAGCCTGTGTGGGCAGTGTTGCCTGATCCGATGGTTTCATTCGCAACCTACGCCGGTGAGGTGGGGTTGAATATGGATGCTTTCACGCAGTGCATGACAAATCCGGCTGTCGCGGAACATATTGCCGCGGAAAAAAAACAAGGCGAAGGATTAGAAGTCAAATCGACGCCCACCTTTTTTATTAACGGGAAGATGTTCGCGGGACCCATGGATCTTCAAATCGGCGGTGAAGAGTTTATCCGCAAAGTTTTAGGATTGCCGCCTGAGCCTAAAGCGGTGGCGTCGACGCAAGAGCCTGGTCAAGGACAACAAAAAGCTGCATGACCTTCAAACAATACCTTCCATGGATGGCCGCGCGGTTATTCCTGGGGAGTATTTTTATTGTCTCCGGATTTTTAAAATTATCCGAGCCGGTTGAAAATTTTCGCGGAATGATTTTGGCTTATGGCGTTATTCCTTATGCCGGAGCCGTTTTGGCTGCATGGACTATTCCATGGGTTGAATTTATTCCTGGAATTTGTCTTGTGATCGGTTATTTCCCGCGTTGGGCCGCAGCGGTGCTGGGTGTTTTGGCGGGAAGCTTTGTCATCTTAATTGTTGCCGCAAAAATCCACGGAACCTTACCCGAAAATTGCGGCTGTTTTGGAGATTCGGTTCATATCAGTCCTTATCAAATGTTGGGGCTGGATTCGTTCAATTTTGTGATTTCTGTTTTGCTATTTCGTATGAAAACTCACCGAATTTCTTTAGCTTCATAAAATATGGCGAAAATCGTACCCTCTAATTTAGTTCGAAGAGGAACCTGGCATCAAAAAATAATGATGCTTTTGGTGGGATTGAATCGCGACCTTGTCGCTCAGTTTTTTATTTCTTTGTTGATTGTGGCAGTCGCCAGCGGAGTTTTTTACAGTAATATTTTAAGTCGGTTTGAAACGGTGTTTCTTGATCAGCTTTTTCGCTGGCGGCCTTCCATATCGATTACAGATCACATTGTTTATGTAGAGATTTCTGATGACAGCTTGGCGGCGATTAAAGAACGTCCCTGGCCGCGTAAATATCACGGAGTGCTGCTTAAGATTTTAAAAGAGTGGGGTGCGAGTACGGTTTATTTTGATGATGTCTTCGAATGGAAATCAGATGAACTTAACGATGAAGTTTTTGAGAGTTCTCTGAAAAAGAACAAAGGCGTCTATTTCCCTTTGCGAATCGGTTTCCTGAATGGGCAGAAAACTTTAACGCATTCTATTTCAAAGTTTGAAAGTCATGTTGCCGGTGTGGGACATGCTTACGTGAGCCCCGATGAAGATGGTGTTGTGCGACGATTCAAACCCTTCTTAGAAGTCGAAGGAAAGCTTTATCCTCACGTTGGGCTTAAGCTGGTTTATGATTTGCTGGGGCGTCCGCTGACAAAGCCTTCAGATCTATTGTCTGAACCCGCGAAGGATGATTCGCTCATGATTGCTTGGCCGGGTAAATGGCGAAATGCATTTAAGCATTATTCTTATACGGATGTTTTAAAAAGTTATGACCGCATTTCCAAGAAAGAAAGACCTTTTGTTCAGCCTGCTGACTTTAAAGATAAAATAGTTTTAGTTGGGCAGACAGCGACAGGCACGGGGGATG
>CAZSVD010000102.1:0-4841 GCA_964610145.1 uncultured bacterium
GCAACAGCAAACGCAGCGTTTTCACTCGAATCATTGAAAGTTTGCAGCTCGCTCCACATCTTACGCGTCTTAGGGCCCCATTCATCCGCTTTAGTGTCATCGACAGCATCATCGACTCTAATCTGTGCTTTATTTTTATCTCCAAACGCGTACCAATAAGCCGCGCGCAAAGACTGCAATGCAGCTAATTGTTCTCCGGTATATTTAGTGCCGGTATTTTTTCCATTTTGAATTTTTTCGATTTCACTTCTTCCGAATACTTTCGCGACAATTTTCTCAGCGGCCATCAGGCGAACACCTGCATCCACATGATATGCATTCAACCCATTTTGTTTAGAAAATGCTGCCCAGCCTCGGATTTCTTCCTCGCTAAACCCACCCATTTTTGTGAGCATCTCGGCAATCGGATCAACCTGAGCCTTGGCAGCTGCCGCTTTTGCCGCAGCTTCTTTCGCAAGGCGATCTTTTTCCGCGGTTTCTTCCGCTAAACGTGCTTTTTCTTTTTGCTCGGCCAAAATCCTTGCATCTTCTTTAGCTTTTTGAGCGGCAATGTCATCCTGCCGTGCCTTTTCTTGTTGCTCAGCAAGAACCCTTGCTGCTTCCGCTTTTTGCTGCGCAATCATTTCCTTTTGCTGAAGCACAACGCGACTCAACTCACCGGAGCTAATCGCGGTCTTAACGGCGCCCAAGGTCTTTCCTACTCGAAGCACGTCGGAGGAAGTGTAAAGATCCTTAGACTCCGTCAGGCGTGCTGTTTCCTGATTCAACATTGCATTTAAGAAACTTTGTTCATCCGCATTTAACTGTCCGACGGATAACTTAAACTCAGCAATCTGTGTGGAAACATTTAAGCGCGAAAGAGCATCCATCACCTCCCCGGGTGAATGAACATCACGATCTTGCGCTTTTGACAAAAGCTGATCAGTGATACCAAGATCCGCGCCTCGTGCGCGTAGCCCATCAATGACATCTGACTTTAAATGCCCCAATACAGTCAAATCGTTGGCGGACCAACCATGATTCACAAGGCGGGCAGTTTCATTCTCAAAACCAACTAAACTCAGGGTTTTAGCAGAAGCACCAAGAAGCATTTCTTGCGGATTAACATGAAACAAAGCAAAAAAGGCATTCAACGAAACATTACCGGCGCCCAAAGCATCATGCTCAATCCATCCTACAACCCGAGCGGCAATTTGAGTGTCCCCGGCAACTTTCACATCTAAACCAACCGCATGCAATGCACTGTTCAAACCGCTTACAATATTTTGATCAATAACCTGTGACAAACCCGCGGTCTGCGCACCTGTCGGCTCATGAAAACCATAAATCGAAGCAATTTCAGCATTCAAGCCCACCATACCGGAAAAGCTTTTCCCCCACTGCATGAAAAATTCCGGCGTGATCAGCATCGTAAAAAATGCTTTCAGAGATGCCTTTACAGCGACAACCAAACTTTTCCCAGCGCTGAAAGGCGGTGCGCGCGCAGCCATAATGGCTTTAAAATCATCTTCCAAAACCGCAACACCATTTTCGAACTGAATACGCAGAGCATCGGTCGGGAAATCAATCCATCCATTTTCAAGAATGTCCCGAATGGAAGCCGCAAGAGAAGCTCGCTGGGCATCCGTTAAACTTTCAGAGCTTTTTACAACCGGTTCGCCCGCCTCATTATATTCGGTGTACTGCAGTTTTCCGGTTTTAGCGGCATCGATCAATCTTACAAGGTTTGAATAAGAAAACTGCTGCATATATTTTTTGCGGCCGGATACATTTTTCGCGGTAACCTCGCTGGAATGCTCCGTCTGTAAGCGGCTCATTAAATCAAAGAAGGTCGCATGCTCAGGATTTTGAGCCATCACTTGAGCACGCCCTTCATCCGAAAAAAACTTATGGAAAAATGAGTAAAAAGCGGGCGCAGTAAAAGCAAATGACATACCCAAACTTTGGAATGTACCGCCCCATGTAAGCGAATGCACTAAAGCATTCGTCACCGCGAGAGGAATTTGCGAGCCCCCCAAAAGACCTGAAGCCCAGGTGCCGGCTGATAAAATTTTCGCATTTAGCGCCAAAGAAATCGCGCCGCCTGCGGATAATCCCAACGCAGGCAAAAGATACGGCAAAAACATTCCTATGACTAATCCCATCAAAGCCATTTTCCATCGGCTTTCCATAAACTTGACCGCCGGAATAATCAAACCGCCAAAAAGATAGTTATATACAAAACGGGCAAACCGACTCACAGGCCCGGTCGGTTGGCTATATTGAAAACTTTGAATAGTTTTCTTACCAAAGTCAGTTCTGAGAAAAAGATAATATGCCAAACGATGCAATATCCCTTTCCCCTTCCAATCTTGAAAAGTACGACCAAAGTTCGGCATCTCTCGGCTCAGCATCACACCATGAACCGCTGAAAAAACTTCCGCTTTGGATAACACTGTTCGATTTGCTTTCTTTGTAAACCAACCAAACTTCTGCTGCCAATTTTTGACAAAAATCGCAGGCAAGAAATTCCACATAAATTTCAATGCATGCCAAGGAAGCAAAACAACCAACCCGACAACATCCGCGAGCTTAAATAAAGCGCCTTTCCAGCCCGTGCGCTGTTTATGCTGCGGCATTTTCAATCGATCATCTTTTTCCTGCTGCGCGGTAGTTAAGCTTTCATAAAGACGCTTCCAGTCTGAATAATTTAAGTCTGACGCGCCAACACCATACGTGCTATTCAAGAAAGCATCTAATTCTTCTTTGTTTCCTCCGAACCAGGTTTTAAGAACAGCATCTTGAAACTCTTCTGCAGTAGCATTATACGGATTCCGAACAACAACATATTCATCGGTTACCCGATCATTAAGATTATTTCTATCAGATTTCAGAGATGCTAAAAAGGCATCGAACTTACGGCCCGCATCCAGCGCGCTAACAGCTTTCGTAGCAATTTGCGCTGCTGGCTTTCCAGCAGCAGAAGCTTTTGCTGCGGGCGTTGCAACGGCGGAAGGAGCTGATTGCTTAGATGCCAAAATTTCAGCCTTCACTTGATCAAAACTAATCTGAGCATTATCAAGACGTTGTCGTAAAATTTGTGTGGGAGATGGCTGTCCAGCCTTAAGCTCTAAATCATAGCCTCCACTATTGGATAGACTACGCAATACCCCGATAACATCTCCAACGTTATTAACTCCATTCGTCATTTGGCGAGGAGGATTGTTGATAGCGTAGGTAATTAATTTAATAAGCTCTTCTCTATCCGTAGGCAATTGTTTCAGTTGGCGCGCGGCGGCCTTATCTTTTTTGGGGCTTTTGGTTGTTTTACGCGCTTCAGAGCGAGCTGCGGCAGTCCATTCAATCCCTAAAGGAGCCCTTGCCTCAACTAGCTCAAAAGCATGCCCTTCAATGATAACCGTCAATGCATTACTGCTTTTTCTTCCTTCAACGCTTAAAACTGGGGCAATTTTTGCGACAACTGATTCGCCATTGATAACAGCTTTTACATAGGGCTGACTATCAACCACTCCATGAAAGAGATTTACACCTGCGGGTTCTGAGGATATAGCAGGACTGTGAGTAAGCACTTCAACAGTAGCTGCGGCACGACCGAGCAAAGATACCATCGCTCCTGACAAACTATCTAGATGCACGGTATCACCTGATTTAACAAAGCTGGTCCACGCCGCCAACTGAAAGCGCGGATCATTCAAAGCGGCTTTTTTATTCGCCGCCATGGCTTGATCAATTTGCTTCTCAATCTTAAGAGGAACGCCCTTCATCGCATCTTCATAAAGTTTGGCGTCTTTAGCCTGATCGATAGCCTGAGCAATCTTAGGCGTGATCACCAAGTAAGAAATTCCACGCTCCTGCAAATTGCGTTCAATGCCGGGAGTATGAAAACCACCGGTGACGATCGCGGAAAGCTCATGATGACCTGTTTCCGCTTTGTTAATCGCATTACCGATCAAAACACTGTCGCGCTTAATTGCATATTCATAAAACTTTTCAAGGCGCGGCAAATCGCGATCAAGACTGCCTAAAGCAGGAAGCCCGTATGAAAAATGATACTGCGCAAGTTTCGGTTCAAGAAAATCAACAAACGTTTTGCCGTTAAATTCAGCGCGATTCGAAAAGTAAAACTGCGCGTCATCTTTGGTTAAGGTGAAATCAAAAAGTTTGGAGATGATGTCATAAAGACGCCACATATGATCGAGCCCTTTCTGGTCATCGGTCTTAAGTTCTTTGGCTCGCACCGCTTGATCTAAACTGCTTATTTCATCAAACAGTTTGGCATCAATATTTTCATAGACCTGAATATAACGGAGATAATTAAGCGCGTTCTGAGCTTCTACTTGTTTGTCCTTGGGAAGAATTGAGCGCCCTAAACCTAAAAGATATCCATAAAACTGACCGCGGCGCATTTTCTTCATGCGGTAATGCACAGTCTTTGTCAAAAACTCAGAAAGCATTTCGGAAGGAAGCAATTTCTTGATATTGCGGATCAAATCATCCGTCTCTCTTTCGGCCTTTTCAAAATTAATTTGGCTTTCAAGCTCGGTCAATTCCAAAAGCGACTGCATGCCGGAATATTCGGAAAGATTAATTTCATTCTTCGAAGCCATTCCCTGAAGCGCACGCACATAAGCGACAAGATCATGCCCGCTTTGCTGGAAAATCAAACGCTTTGCATTGAGATCACGAATCTCGGAAGAAAAAACAAACCGACTTACATCATTTAAAACCTTGTGCAGCTGAACCAGTGTTTCTTCGCTTTCGGCTTTAAATTTAAGCGCATCTAAATAAGCCTGACGGTTGAGGTCATAAAGAGATTTGTCCTCAACGCCATTGACGATGAA
>CAZSVD010000103.1:0-2709 GCA_964610145.1 uncultured bacterium
CAATGGTTCGGGACTTGCTTTGCCGCGCATTGTATTGGCCTTGCTTGAAAATTTTAAAGACAGCGAGGGCAAAATTCATTTTCCGCAATCGCTGCGGCGATATCTTTAGCTCGGCGCTTTGCGCAACCGCGAGGGAAACCAAAATTTCTTGCCTCAGGGCACGCGTTTTTATAACCTACCGCGCCTGTAAAAAATTTATGGAGGCGTCGCATAGCCGGCCTTAGTGCGGCGGTTTGCTAAACCGCTGTGGCGCGCAAGCGCTACCGGGGGTTCAAATCCCCCCCCCTCCGATGTCTTAATTTTTGCTCTGCGCGTCAAAGCGCAACCGCGGAACGATCAAAATCTGGAGAGGTGGCAGAGCGGTTGAATGCGGCAGTCTTGAAAACTGTTAGGGTCGCAAGGCCCTCGGGGGTTCGAATCCCTCCCTCTCCGGCGCTTCTCTTAAAAGATATGTCCAAAGAATCCGAAGAAAAACTCGAGAACGGAATACAGCCGATCGATGCGCTTTTAACAACGCTCGGAATAAAAAACAGCGATCTTGTCAGCGGATCGAGCGAACAGCTATCACACAAAGTTGTCGCGAAAGCAAGAAAAGGCCGACGACTGACCATCAACGCAAAACATAAAATTTTAAACGCGCTGAATGCATACCAAAAAGAAAAAACATACAAACTTACGGACTTATTTAATTACTAGGGCTATGAAAAAAAGCATCGTTATTTTTATTTCAATGTTTTTGTTGATTCCGGGCGCGGCGCGCGCGCTTGATTTCGGAGCCTTGCTCAAACAAGTCGCGACTCCGTCTGCGGCGGGAGACTCTAAAATTGTGAGCGGGCTCAAAGAGGCTTTGCGTGTTGGCGCGGAAAAAGCCGTAGCCTTAACCGGAAAGCAGGACGGCTATTTCAAGAATGAAGCCATTAAAATTTTGCTGCCAGAAAAACTGCGTGCGATGGAACCCGCGTTACGTAAGATCGGGCTGGGCGGACAAGTAGACCAATTAGTGTTGAGTATGAATCGCGCCGCTGAAGCCGCCGCGCCTCAGGCGAAAAGTATTTTTCTAAAAGCGATCACCGAAATGACTTTTGACGACGCGCAGAAAATTTACAAAGGCGGAAACACTGCTGCGACAGAATATTTTCAGACCAAAACAACTCCGGAGTTGACCAAGCTTTTTAGTCCCGTCGTAACCAAAACGATGACAGACTATAATGTTTCCAAAATGTATCAGGCGGTTGAAAGCAAATATAATGCCTTGCCCGCCGCAAAATATTTTCCGGCTCCGAAAGCCGAAGATTATGTTGTTAAGCAATCTCTCAGCGGATTGTTTAAAATGATGGGAGAGCAGGAAAAAGCAATTCGAACCGACCCCTCCGCGCGCGTGACCCAACTTCTCAAGGATGTTTTTTCTGCCGCAAAATAAAGCCGTTTTTCAAAGGCGAAGGCAGGAAAAATGAAAATAAATTTTTTAGGCAAACCTAATTTTGAGCGCTCGCTTTCTGTTTCGTTAATCATCGTTGCCGTGACGGTTTTGTGCGGCATTTGCGTTAAAATTTTTACGGATGTTGATACGACCTGGGATTCTTGGTATTACCATCTGCCTTTTGCCGCGCGCCTCTGGGGAATTGTCCCTGCCCGGGAATATCAATGGGAGCCGTTCTTAGAAGGGTTTTACCAGGGTGCGCCTCTTTTTGCCGAATGGCTGCAGGGGCTTTGTTGGGAAATATTTGGAACTGTCAAGGCCGCCGCGCTTGTAAGCTATTTCAGCCTCATTTTTTTGATTTTTAGCACAGCGAAAATAACGCGCGCGCCATGGTTTTTAACCGCCGCCGCATTTTTGGCAATTCCCCTGATCCAGGCTCACGCCATCTCTTGCTATATTGATTTGCCCGCCAATGTTTTTGTTGCGGTTGGGATGATGCTTGTTTTTATGAGGAGTGTGGAGCCTGAAAAAACTGACAAACGGTACGATCTTTGTTCGATTTTGGCATTGGCGATTTCAGCAAATATGCGCTATCAGGTCATTCCGATGGCGCTCATAGCATGGCTGATGCTGTACACCGCAAGATTTTTGCGAGAAACAAAAAACAAACAAGGCTCTGCGCGGACACTCTTCGGTTTTGCGGCTGAAATGTTGATGACAGGCGCGATCATTTTTTTTGTACCGCTGAGAAATTATTTTGTTTTTGGACATTTCTTTTATCCCATTCAGGTTCAGGCGGTTGTTCCCGCGCCGGATGTTCCGTGGGAAATTCACGCCGGAATGCCGCTTTGGCAAAGAGCCATGAATACGGCCGGAGTTTGGTTTTTATCTGTAACGGACGCAACGCGTTTTCCTTACGAAAAATATATCGCGCATGGTTATAACACGCCCTGGGAAGTCGCAATGGGCTCGCTTGTGCCGTGGGCGCATCGTATGGGCGGTTACAACGGGGCTTTTGTCGTATTCATGATCATCCATCTTATGGTTGCGGGGCAATGGGCTGACCGTAAAAATTTTCGCGCGCTTTTTTATTCTTTTGTCGGATTAACTCTGATAACCGCTTGTTCGCCCACTTCGTTTGAGCTGCGCTATTATTTTTATTGGATTTTTCTTTTAATAGCCGCAAACTTATATTTGCTTTATCGTGCGGGCGATCCGGCCGGCAAAACACTTAAAATTTTAAGAAACTGTTTTAGCGGGGCGGTTCTTGCGGCTGTTTTTTTTGTGCT
>CAZSVD010000104.1:0-1738 GCA_964610145.1 uncultured bacterium
ATAATCGTACTTTTGGTGTTTTTTCCGATGTGAATCATTTTTGTTCCGGTATCCGCCTGCTGGTGATGATTCGCAAGTGCCACGGAATAAAACTCACCCACCGAGTTATCGCCCTGCAGAATTACGCTCGGATATTTCCACGTAATCGCCGATCCGGTTTCAACCTGCGTCCAGGAAATTTTAGAATTTTCACCCGCGCATTTACCGCGCTTGGTGACAAAATTATAAATACCGCCTTTACCTTCACGTCCGCCGGTATACCAGTTTTGAACGGTTGAATATTTAATTTGCGCGTTTTTATGCGCTACAAGCTCCACCACAGCGGCATGCAATTGATTGCGGTCGCGCATCGGAGCCGTACAGCCTTCCAGATAAGAAACATACGAACCTTCCTCGGCCACAATCAATGTGCGCTCAAACTGGCCCGTTTCGGCGGCATTGATACGAAAATAAGTGGATAACTCCATGGGACAGCGCACGCCCTTGGGAATATAGACAAAAGATCCATCACTGAAAACCGCGGCATTGAGAGCGGCAAAAAAATTATCGCTGACAGGCACAACCGAACCGAGATATTTTTTGATCAACTCCGGATGCTCTTTTACGGCTTCGGAAAAAGAACAAAAAATAACTCCGGCTTTTTTAAGCGTCTCTTTGAAAGTGGTCGCGACCGAAACACTGTCAAACACAGCGTCAACGGCAATACCCGCGAGACGGTTTTGTTCTTCAATGGGAATTCCCAATTTTTTGTAAGTCTCTAAAATTTCAGGATCGATTTCATCGAGACTCTTCGGGCTGTCTTTGGCGCTTTTGGGGGCGGAATAATAAATAATATCCTGATAGTTAATTTGGGGATAAGTGACGTTCTGCCAAACCGGTTCTTCCATACGCTTCCAGGTTTGATAGGCTTTGAGACGTAACTCGAGCATCCACTCCGGTTCATTTTTCTTCGCGGAAATGGCCCGGACAATCTCTTCATTTAAACCTTTGGGCAAAGCATCCACATCGATTTTGGTAACAAAACCGTATTGATAATCCTTATCAATAAAATCTTCGGGTTTATTCGTCATAAGGAACTCGCTGTCGATTGTTTTTCCAGATGGACGTCAAACGATTGAAGCTGATTTTCAGCGATCATGCGCAAAGTCACCTGCTCATAAAGTCGCCCCAATGTTTTTTGAGTTAAATGCCAAACAGGTTTTAAACCGCACAAGGAGTGATGCGTGCAGGTAATATTTTTGCGCAAGTCAGGTTCACAAAAAACATCAAAAAGACCACCTTCTAACGCGCTGATGATTTCTTTGAGCGTAATCATTTCCGGTGCGCGTGTCAGTGTATAACCGCCTTGGGAACCTTGCCGCGATGAGACAATTCCCGCAACACGCAAAGACTGAAGAATTTTTTCAATATAAGCGGACGGATATTGCTCGTCACGCACGATATCTTTGACCGTCACCGGGGTCAAATCGCCGTTACGCACCATATAGACCAAACAAACCAACCCGTACTCTGTCTTTGTTGTGAACTTCATGTTTTATTCTACCATTTATCACGGACTAAAACAGTCCGAGATCTCAGCAAAAAAACCGCCCTCTCTCGAGGGCGGTTTTAAAAAGTACTTCCCTTATACCGATGCCGGAACGGCTTTTTTAATGAAGTCTTCCGTCATTTGATAAGCTTCATCGTCCGTGTATTGAATCGGAGGATGCTTCTTATATTAAGCCGAAGGCCCATACAA
>CAZSVD010000105.1:0-1992 GCA_964610145.1 uncultured bacterium
TACTCCACTCAAAACATTTATGAGGCAGCTTTCCTTTTGGCGAAGGGATTCAAACTCAAAGGAAAATCTCAGATTGGCCAAAAAGTATCAATCCTATTTGTTGGAGAGGGTGTGATGGATGCGCCGGCCCAATATTACAACGGCGCTTTGATTAAAGCGCGTGCTTATACAGACGCCTATCGGACACTAAAAGACTACATTTTTGAGCGCTAATTAAGTTGGTAAATGAGGAAAAATGAAGAAGAGAAAAAAACGATTTCCATCCTTTGTTGCTATTGCTAGAGCAACCCTTTTGGATCCTAACTGGAGAAAGTTGGGACCTTCATCGAAAGTGCTTTATTTGCATTTAAAAAGTAAATTTGTGGGGCACAACAACGGCGAGTTGTGTCTGCGTTATTGCGAATTAAAAGACTTCATGTCGCCCCCCACTATTTCTGATGCCTTTAAAGAATTAGTCGAAGTGGGTTGGATAACAAAAGACCACATAGTTGGAGGGAAGCACAGATTTACTGTCTACTACGCGTTGACCGGCAAATACGATGAAACAATTTCTAGGTATGGTTTTTAAATCGTGACAATAAAAAAAATAAAGCGTGAAGAAGCCTGCGCATCACACGACACTTCATTTTTTAAAGAGTCGCCCCTTAGGGCTAAATTTTGTGACGCTTAAAAAAATTAAGTCTTTATAGATTTACCAGAAGTTCATAGCGCGGAGTAAATCGTTTTCAACAAAAACAGGAAAATAACAGGGCAAAAACAGGAAAGAAGCAGAAAATCGCCTGTGGATAATGTGAAAGGAATGGGATGTTTTTAGAGGCAAAATTTTTAAATATGAAGCAAGCCGGCGCTCACATTGGCCAGTCTTATCGCTGGATGCAGCGTAATTATCTAAATTTATTAAAAGCAGGCGTAAAGGCCTATAGATTGCCTAAAAATGCTTCAAAGGGACGCCTTATCTTCGATCGTGACAGCCTAAACGAATACATTCGCAGTTGTCAGGTTGAACTCCCAGAGAGCATTGGGTGATATACCCAAAGGACTGCTAGGGAAAAAATAGGGGGTGTTAATAGAGATTGTTAATACTTTGTTCAAATTCGTTGCTATTTCAGGATAAACGTTTATGTGTGTGTCACGGAATCAACAAAATGGCTAGCATCTTTAAGCGAAAACAAATTTGGTATATTTCAGACTTTTCGACCGGAAAGCAGATCGTTAAAAGCCTGAAAACACGCGATGACAAGGTCGCTCGCTTCTTAAAAAAGGAATATGAGGTCAAGGCCAAACGTGGAGAAGTGTTCGCGGAAAAACGAATTTCAGTCGAGGTTTATTGTAAACAATACCTTGAAGAAATTACCTACAGAAAAAAATCCACAAACACAGCAGATTATTCTCGGGTTCGAGGATTTTTAAACGCGCATGGCAAAAAGACGATCAACAGCATTAATTACGATGATATCAGAGATTACTTAAAACGCTTCGAAGAAAAAGCTCCAAAAACCTATAACGAAGTTATTCTTACGTTGAAGCGCTTTTTTAGATTGGCGGTGGAAAGGGGATATCTTTTAAAGAATCCCGTGGGCGGATTTCGTCGTAAAAAAGTGCCGCAAACCTTACCGCGATTTTTAACTGACGGAGAATATGGAGTGCTTGAGAAGCTGGCAGTGGACGAAGGGATTTATCCAATGGTTGTAGTCGCGCGATACACAGGTTTGCGATTATCAGAGCTGTTGCATTTGGAATGGCAAGATTTTGATTGGGAAAGAAAATTAGTGAGGGTGCTCAATAAACCGAAATTCAATCATACGGTAAAAAACTATCAAACTCGTGTCATTCCAGTCTCAGAGGAATTGCGGGACAAACTTTTGCCATATATCAAAACGGAGGGTCTTTGTTTCCCCGGACCGGAAGGAACACCTTATTGCCATGAGGGTCCACGGAAACTGATCCGGCGAGTAATTGATAAGTCTGGATTGCGCGAAGGTAAGCGTATGG
>CAZSVD010000106.1:0-2232 GCA_964610145.1 uncultured bacterium
GTGGTTGTTCCGGATGATGTGGCTTATTTCATCGCCTCAAAAATCAAATCAAATATTCGCGAGCTCGAAGGGGCTCTTATCCGTGTTGTTGCTTATGGCTCTTTAACCGGGGCTGTTTTGGATGTTTCTTTAGCTGAAAACATTTTGAAAGATTCTCTTCAGGAAGAGTCTCAAAAGTTTTCTATTGAAGAGATTCAAAAGGTTGTTGCAGAATACTTTCATATTCAGGTTGCGGATCTCCGTTCAAAAACAAGAACCCGTTCGGTAGTTTTGCCGCGGCAATACGCCATGTTTTTAATACGCGAGCTCACACATTATTCCTTACCTGAGGTTGGTGGATTTTTCGGGGGAAGAGACCACACAACGGTTCTTCATGCTTGTAAAAAAGTCCAGGCAGAAAAAGATAAAGATCCTGAAATTGTTAAAATGTTGGAACAAATTAAAAACCTGTTAAAGAAAAATTAAGTTATACACATGTTTTGTTTTTTACAACCTTATAAACTAGAATGTGTTACGCTTTTTTCCACATATCCACAGGACTTACTAAGACTACTACTTTCTTTTTATAAAAATACAGGAGCAGATGTAGATGGATATTCGCGTTGATAAAAATGAGTTAGTTGGAAAAATTTCTTTAGGGGTGAATATTAGTTCATCAAAAGCAACAACACTTCCTATTTTAAGTAATATTTTAATGGAAACAAAAAAAGGAAAGCTTCAGGTTGTTGCAACCGATATGGAAGTCGGGGTTCTTACCTCCTGTGCTGTGGATATAAAAGAAGAAGGAAGCGTTACTGTTCCGGCGCGAAAATTTTACGATATTGTAAAAGAACTTCCCGATGGAATGATCGATATTCAAGTTTCAAAAAACCACACCGTTCAAATTAAAGCGGGACGATCTGTTTTTAAAGTGATGGGGATGGATAAGGAGGATTATCCTCAATTACCAGAACCGTCTTTTGAAAACGCGATTGAAATAGAGCAGGGTGTTTTAAAAGAAGCGATTCAATTAACAAGCTTTGCGGTGTCGCGCGATGAGACGAGGTATGTTTTAAATGGAATTCTTATGGTTGTAAAAGGAGATGTATTTCGTTGTATTTCAACAGACGGAAGAAGACTCGCTTTTTTTGAAACCAAAATCACATCGAAACAAAAAAAAGAAATCGAAATTATTATTCCATCGAAAGCGGCCCAAGAACTTTCTAAGTTATTAACCTGGGAAGGAAATATAAAAATTTCTGTTTTTCAAAACAAAGTTATTTTTGCCGTTGGGGAAACAATTTTAAGCGCGACGCTTATTGAAGGAAAATTTCCAAATTACGAGCAGGTTATTCCCAAAAGTAAAAGCACCACCGCACAAATTGAGAGAAACGAATTTTTACAATGTTTGCGCCGAGCCGCGCTGCTAACGTCCGCCGAAGCGCCCGCCGTAAAAGTTGATTTTTTAAAAAGCCGCGTGATGATTACGGCGCGAACCCCTAATCTCGGAGAAGCGAAGGAAGAAGCCACGAGTCAGACGGAAGGAAAAGAAATGGCGATCGGGTTTAATCCGGAATATTTAATGGATGTTTTAAAAAGTTTAGATGTGGACACAATCACATTTTCACTAAGCGAACCGGACAAGCCCGGAGTTATTTCAGGAAAAGAAGGATATTTTTACGTTATTATGCCGATGCAGATTCACTGAGATATTTTCTCTGCCACAAAAACCACAACCAAAATAAAGAAAATGGAAGAGATGAAAGGTTTGGTGGGGAGGGTTTTGGCAGGAATGGTGGATCCCGGATCACCGCAAGCAAACTTAGCGCAAAACTGGGAAAAAATAGCGGGAAAAAAAATCGCGGCGTTATCGCGGGCGTTTATCTCGAAGAAAAAAATACTTTATGTTGAGGTTGCGGACGGCGGATACGCGTTTGAGTTAAGACAGAAATATCAAACCTCTCTTTTAAAAAGAGCCCAGGCTCTTGTTGGGGAAGAGGTGATTACAGATATTCGAATTATTGTGAAGCCATAATTGTTTTTGAAGAAAAATAAAAAGGAATGATCCAATGAGCAAAAAAGCTGGCGGAACGGCAACATACGACTCGTCAAACATTCAGGTTTTGGAAGGTGTGGCGGCGGTTCGCAAAAGACCCGCCATGTATATCGGCGATACCACCGCGCGTGGATTGCATCACATTGTTTACGAGGTCGTCGATAACTCCGTTGACGAAGCCCTTGCCGGTTATGCCA
>CAZSVD010000107.1:0-1730 GCA_964610145.1 uncultured bacterium
TTTTGATCAACATTTTCGGCGGAATCATGCGCTGCGATGTTCTCGCGAAGGGAATTTTGCAGGCGGTCGAAACATTATCACCTGAGCGCCGTAAGCAGCTTGACCGGACGCCGATTGTCGTGCGTCTTGAAGGCACAAACGCCAAAGAAGGCCGCGAAATTCTTGCGCAATCTAATTTGAAGCTTTTCTCGGTTTCTGATTTCAAAGAAGCCGCACAAAAAGTTGTCGCCGAATTGAAAAAGGTTAAATAAACCATGAGTATTTTAGTCAATAAAGACACCAAAGTTATCGTTCAGGGAATTACCGGAACACACGGCGCCTTTCACGCCGAAAAAATGGTTGAGTACGGCACACAGATTGTCGGCGGAGTGACGCCGGGCAAGGGCGGACAAAAAGCGGTTTGCAATGTGCCTGTTTTTAATTCGGTTAAAGAAGCCCGCGCGCAAACAGGCGCCAATGCTTCGATTATTTATGTTCCCGCTAAATTCGCGGTTGCCGCGGTTCAGGAAGCGGTGGATGCCGGTATTGAGCTTGTTGTTTGTATCACCGAGGGAATTCCCGCGCTGGATATGGCGCGTATCAAGCCAACGCTTGCCGGCAAAAAAACTCGTTTGATCGGGCCGAATTGCCCCGGTCTTATTACTCCGGGTGAATGTAAATTGGGAATTATGCCCGGCTATATTCATAAAAAAGGACCCGTCGGAGTGGTTTCGCGCAGCGGCACGCTTACTTACGAAGCCGTTTGGCAATTAACCGGCCTTGGTATTGGACAATCAACCTGCGTGGGCATCGGCGGTGATCCGATTATCGGAACTAATTTCGTGGATGTGCTTGATCTTTTTAATAAAGACGCGGAAACCGAAGCGATTGTCATGATCGGAGAAATCGGCGGAAGCGCGGAAGAAGAAGCCGCTGAGTTCATCAAGAAAAATATCAAAAAACCTGTGGTTAGTTTTATCGCGGGAGCGACAGCCCCCAAGGGTAAACGCATGGGACATGCCGGCGCGATTATTTCAGGCGGTTCGGGTAAAGCGGAAGACAAAGTGGCTTGCTTGAAAGCCGCCGGAGTTTTTATGGCTCCTTCACCCGCGCTGATCGGTAAAACGGTTCAAGAGGCGATGCTCGCCAAGAAAGCATGAGCGAGAACTTCGATCACGCCTTCGACGAATATCTCAAAGCCAAACCCGCTGACGCCATTAAGGCGATTCAATCTTTTCAGAAGAAAATCACGGCCTCTGAGCTCAAATACGGCCGCAACACCATCCCGACTTTTTTTAAACCGGTTTTTTTGACCTCGCGGCAAATGCATCTTGTGAAGCGCGTCACTTCCGCGATGCAGCAGGTGGTGAACACCGCGATTCGTATTTATTTTGAAGACAATCGTTTTGCGCGTTATTTTCGTTTTACGCCTGAAATCGAAGAGCTTGTGAAAATGGATCCGGGTTATTCGCCCGCGGTGATTTTCGCGCGCTTTGACGGCATTTTAGAAGGCGGACGGCTCAAGCTCGCCGAGTTTAATTGTGATTCTCCGGTCGGCGCTGCCTATTCCACGTTGCTTTCCGATACGTTACTTTCCGAGCCCCTGTTCAAGGCTTTTACCGAAGAACACGCGCTTGAAGCCTTTCGTCCGGCTGATGATATTTTGGACGCGCTGTTAGGCGTCTATGAAGATTTTGGCGGCTTTGAAACACCCACCATCGCGATTATGGACTGGAAAAATGTGCGCACAC
>CAZSVD010000108.1:0-2616 GCA_964610145.1 uncultured bacterium
AGGCGGCATTGATCCTTCTTGGCGTTTGGCATTTCATTATTTTTTTGGCCAACATTTGCAATTTGGGAAAGATATAGTTTTTTCTCACGGTCCTTACGGCTTTGTGAATACATGGGCATATTATCCCGCAACTTATTTTCCGATGTTTGCGATTTATTCCGCTGTGATTTCTTTTTACGCGGCGGCAACCTGGACATTTCTGCGGGGAGCGATCCGCAGTCGTTGGGTTGCTCTTGGTTTGGGTTTTACGTTGGTTTTAACCTGGAATAAAATTGACGAATCATCTTTCCCACGTGATGTTTTCTTTTACTCGGGGTGCGTACTGTGTTTTATGAGTTATTGGCAGAACCCTGGCAGGCCTTACCGTTGGTTACATTATGCTTCCATTGTTTTTTTGGCATTTCTAAGCTTGATCAAAACGCCGTACTTGTTGGCGGCATTAGTCATTCTTTTTTTTATTACCGCCGATGAGATCGCTTTAAAAAGGCATTTTCCCGTATCCGTTGTTTTGTTTATCGTAGGATGGTTAAGTTTTTGGATTTTTGCGGGACAGTCTCTTTCGAATATTTTTCGCTACCTTGCGGTTTCTTTTTCCTTTTCCAATGGCTACGGCGCGATTGCCGGAGCACCAATAAATGATTTTAAAGGTACGGAGCTTCTTTTTATCGTTTTCTCTGTTTTTATTTTGGTGGGGGTAGCCAGCTTTCTGATTCAAAAACGGAGTAAGAGGGATTGGCTTGCCTGGATCAGTTTTGCGGCCTTATTGTTTTTAATTTATCGCGCCGCTTTTACAAGACCGGATCACTCCGCTATTGGAATTATGATGATGTCTATTTTTACATTGCATCTGATTCCGCGCGTGATTTCTTTGCCGCAAAATCGCATCAGAGGGTGGATCCTCTGGACTATCGGAATAATTATTTTCAGCTCATTGGCCTATGAATACTCAGGGGGAGGTGTTTTTAGCGGGAGTGCGCAAGCTCTTTCAGCGAGGGTTTTTGGCGCGCCCCTTTTTTCGATAAATCCTTACGCGGCTTTTAATATGCGATTACTGCATCAAAAAAATCCTCAAGCCTATGACAGAGAAAGAAACGTAGTAAAAAATTTTCTCGTCGCGTTTCCATCCAAGGATACCGTTGATGTTTATCCCTATGATAGTACCGTCATGATCGCGAATGATTTTAAGTATACGCCTCGGCCTGTCTTTCAAAGTCAGGCTGTTTTTTCGGAAGCCATGTCCGGCATGAACGCGAACTTTTTGAGATCAGATAAAGCTCCGAACACTATTTTTATCCGTTCAAACACAAGTTTCAACAGCGGTTCATTCTACAATTATTATCCGTCTCTATTTGACAGTTTGTCGGTTCCGGAGCTGCTCACAAGGTATGGGCCTGTAGGGGGCGCAGGACATTTTACGGTGTTGAAGAGGCTGGATCGACCATTGCATTTTTCCACGGCCAACTCAATTTCCGCGGAACTGGAGTTGGGCACAAAGTTGAATTTGCCATTATCCACGGAAGGGCTGCTTTGGGCGAAGTTTGAATTACAAACGACCTGGCTTCAAAAGCTTTGTGCGGTGATCGGAAAATCATTTCCGCTTCAGATCCATGTTGAGGATATTCACGGCAAGAAGTACTCTTATGGCCTCGTTCCCGAGTTGGCGAATATCGGCTTTCTCATTTCGCCTTTGATTCTGGATGATGAGGCAGCCGCGCTTCTTTACACGCATCAGTTTCAAAAGCTAGCTGAGCGGAATTACATTATTCGTATGGAAGTTGAGCCCCCTAAGTTTTTTGGGTGGAAACTTTTTATTAAGCCCAAGTTCAAAATTATATTCTCCGATGTTGTTGTGCGGAGCGATTCTTAAAGTTGTATCGCTAAATGGAGAGGCTCAGGCTTTGGGCGCAATTAGCGCCATTTTGTTTTTGCGCGGGTGATGGCCATTTTCATGGCATCGAAGAAAATAAGCGCGAGCATGAAAGCTCCCAAGGCATGCAACATCGAGTAAACACGCCGCGAACGAATCACATCACTGGCTTTCCACGCGACAAGTAAAATATTGATCATTGCGGCGTTGAGCATCATGCTCGGCCAAAAATAATGCAGCGGATCAATCCAGCCCAGCCAGCTCACCCAGGGAAAGACCAAAAAGGGAAGCACAGAAAAAACCAGCAAATCAACCGCTTTGGAACAAAGCACCCATGGATTTTTTTGAAATCCGTGCAGATAAATTCTTCTCCAACCGCACCAAATTTGAGCGAGTCCGTCATACATATGCGTTCCGTAAAGATGAGCTCCGATCCCGACCATGCCGTGTCCGCCGATTTCTTTTGTCTTCTTCATCATGGCGAAGTCTTCAAGAAACTCTCCGCGGACCGCGGCGTGTCCGCCGATTTTTTGATAGTGTCTGCGGTTAAAAAGCGCATATTGTCCGTTCGCGAAATAACGTTCGGACTTAGGGTTATTGACCTGCTGCGTGGGAAACCAAAGGCCGATGAATGAAAATGAACAGGTTTGGATGACATGCTCCCAAAAAGTTTTTGTGATGCATTGCGGCCAAAGGGTCAAATAGTCGATACCGTTTTTTTGCGCGTAGGTCAAAGTGGAAACGAGGCT
>CAZSVD010000109.1:0-1574 GCA_964610145.1 uncultured bacterium
ATAAAAAATAATTCTCACATTAAGCATGTACTTTGCAATTCTGAAAATAGCCCAGACATTCATGTCTGGGTCATTAAAAAATGACCAACATCACAAAAGAGTCCCGCTAAAGCGGGACGAAAGATAATAGCCCAGTGTTTCAACACTGGGGATTAAATATGTGGAATTAAATATGCGGAATTAAAATATATGCATTCATATATCAATTTTTTAGCACATTGTGTTTTTAGCACAAAAAACAGAGAAAAATTTTTAAAGCCGGATATCCAATCTCGCCTTTGGCCATACTTGGGAGGCATTGCGTGGGAAAATAAAATGAAAGCCATTTCTGTAGGAGGCGTTGCCGATCACGTTCACATTCTTCTTTCAATACCTTCAACCTTATCACTCTCTAAAGCGATACAAATTATAAAAGGAAATTCGTCAAAATGGATTCGCGACACTTTTCTAAATATGAATCATTTTGCCTGGCAGGAAGGTTACGGAGCCTTTAGCATTGGCATTTCAGATACTTTTAGAACAATCCGATACATTCAAAATCAGGAGAAACATCATCAAAGTAAAACTTTTCAAGAAGAATTGGTTCTCTTTTTAAGAAAACAAGGGATGAATTATGATAAAATGATTTTTTCATGATTCAAAATGATTCCAAATTATATGCAATAAACTTTCAATAATCCCCAGCGTTGAAACGCTGGGCTATTTTCAGAAATCAAATACATTTAGGGTTCGATTTTACTTTTATACATTTTCAATTTACGGCAAACACCAAAACTTCCGCTCTCTTTGTATTTTTCGCAATACTGAATGGTGCTAAGCCATACTTGTGGCAGGTACTGGTTTTGCGGGTAGGTTTCGGCCAATTTTTGGGCCTCTTTAAAAAGCTTTTTGTCTCGGGTTTTTATAGCCGTTTTAATACTGTAATCCACCGACTTCATCACAATATCATCGACACTGCGGCAACTCCTGTTTGATGACTGGGAAGCCCAATCCACATTCAACTGTCGAGCGTTTGCCTGAAGAGCTGGGATGAGAGGAAAACGAACATCCATTGTAGTACCACACAAGGTTTTTAAGTATCTTGCTTCTCCCCACTTTGTGGCGGCCACAGAACCAAAGTACGAAATGATGAAATTTCCTTTTTGATCCGCCGGCCCGTTGGCAATCAGGTATTCCATAAAAGAAGGGTTTCTTTCCCCGTTCTGGTAAAGGGTAAAAAGGTATTGTGTGGCTTTTTTAGCTTCTGCGTTTGTATAGGAGGCCCCACCATAAATGATTTCTTTCACTTTCTGGAGAAGAGAAAACCTCAAGGTAACCGGTGTGTACTTGATCTCGTATTTTTTCAGAAGCTCGCCAGCCTGCAGATCATCTTTATTCAACAACACGCAAATAAACTGGGTTGAAAATTTTTGTATGTTCTCTTCTGTATCGGTAAAACCCGCAATTTTGGCAGCCTGCTCTGGCTGCGGGTTGTTTGAAATAAAAACAAGCAGCTCTTTCCCCTGCTGGTTTGAAGCCATCAAGGCTACCTGAAACGTGTTGTATTTGAAAACAAGCTTGTAAGCCCCTTCAAA
>CAZSVD010000110.1:0-3228 GCA_964610145.1 uncultured bacterium
TGTGTATATGACTTACGGGCACACAGAAGGTTGCACCGTCGGTATTTCTTGCGACAAGTCGCGCCTAATGCATTTTATTCCTCAAGTCGGTGTTCTCGAGCTGCTTAAGCCAGACGGAACTCAGGTAACTGAGGAAGGGGCGATGGGAGAAATGGTTGTCACAGGATTCAATAACGCCATGTTTCCATTGATTCGCTATCGCACATTCGACATGGGGGTTCTTACCAAGCAAAAATGTCCCTGCGGAAGAAATTTTATGATGCTGAATCGGGTTGAAGGGCGTGTTCAAGATTACGCCATTAATAAGTCGCTTGAGCCCATTCCAGTAGCTCCTGCGGTGTTTAATTACAACGATATGAATTGGATCGGTATCAAGGAATTTCGGGTAAGACAAGATATTCCCGGAAAATTAACCTTTATGATAGTGCGTGAACCTGGCGCGTTAGAGTCCGAACTCATGATGCAAGCCCGGCTATTGAAGGCTTT
This sequence comes from uncultured bacterium, assembly GCA_964610145.1. Lineage (GTDB taxonomy): Bacteria > Omnitrophota > Omnitrophia > Omnitrophales > Aquincolibacteriaceae > Multiplicimicrobium. Next base: position 487 of record CAZSVD010000110.1, read on the forward strand.
TGAAAAAATTTTTGCAGGAATGTTTGATATCACGCTTGAGTACACACAAGAGCTACCGAGAACCCGTATCGGCAAATTTAGATATTTGGATCAACGGTTAGATATGTCTCGCTATGGTTTAACAGGCGCGCTCTCATGAACCCCATCAGTCTTTGCTTTGTCACGGGCTCAAGAGCTGAATACGACAGGCTAGTGATCTTTCTTAAAGCTTTGTCGCACGACCCCAAAATTCATCTCTCCATCATTGCCACGGGAGCTCATCTTTCTGCAAAGTTTGGCATGACCGTTCATCAAATTGAAAGGGACGGCTTTCGAATTGTTGCTAAAATAAAAACACAGCCAAGTTCTTCGGAAAAAGAGAGTGTTACGAAATCAATCGGTATTGGTACGATTGGTCTGGCAAAAACTTTAACCAAGCTTAGGCCGGATGGGGTAATTATTTTTGGTGACCGCGCCGAACTACTTTCTGTTGCCACAGCAACAACTTGTCTCAAGATACCGCTTATTCACTTGTGCGGCGGTGAAATTACCGAAGGAGCCATTGATGATCAGGTTCGTCATATGTTGACTAAAGCAGCGCATTTGCACTTTGCTGCGAACCGTGTTTTTGCAAACCGAATTTTACAAATGGGGGAAGAAAGCTGGCGCGTAGCCGTTTCAGGTTCACCCGCCCTAGATATGCTTAAAAACTTAAAGTTCATTTCAAAGCAAAATCTCGATAAAGATTTACAATTGAATTTATCCAAACCAACAGCGCTTGTAACATATCATCCGCCAACCTTAGAAACTCTCAGCATCAAAAAGCAAATGCAACAATTCTTAGGTGCTTTAGCCAAAGCACCGCTTCAGTATGTCATCACTTATCCAAACGCCGATGCCGACAGCGACCTGATCATTCAAAAATTAAAAGAATTTTCAGCGCAAGAGCCAACTCGTATTCGACTGGTTAAAAGTCTCGGGAACTTACGTTTTTTAAGTTCGTTACGGCATATGCGCATGATGATCGGAAATTCTTCAAGCGGAATTGTGGAGGCCCCTTCTTTTAATTTACCAGTAGTGAATATTGGCGAGCGACAGCAAGGACGAGTATTCGGAAAAAATGTGATTCAGTCAGACTATACAACACAATCTATCCTGAGTGGAATTAAGCACGCCCTAAAATACAAAGGCCATATATCTACAAACCCATACGGTGACGGAAGGGCGACACCGCGAATTGTCCGCCAAATTAAAACTGTTTTTTCTCAACGGAGTCGCACTGAAATTTTGCATAAAAAATTTATTAATTATTGAAAAGATATGAAAAAAATCAATCTTCCCTGGAAGAAAAAAGTTTTTATTATTGCTGAAGCCGGTGTCAATCATAATGGCGATCTCCGTCTCGCAAAAAAACTCATCGATGTTGCCGCGAAATCAGGGGCCGATGCCGTTAAATTCCAAACCTGGAAACCGGGTGAAATCACCGGTAAGTTCGCATATAAAGTTAATTATTTAAAAAAAAGTACCGATGATTCCGAATCCCGTTACGAACTCTCGAAGCGGCTTGCTCTTCCTTATCCGGCATTTCGTGAATTGCAAAAGCATGCCCGCAAGAAAGGTATTTTGTTTCTTTCGACTCCCGATGGCTTTGAAAGCCTTAACTTCCTGGTCGATGAATTACGGATGCCGTATATCAAAGTGGGCTCCACAGAGGTAACGCACCTTCAGTTTTTGAAAGCTATCGGTTCAAAAAGAATTCCGGTGATTCTTTCCACAGGACTTAGCACGTTGGCGGAAGTTCGTAAGGCCATTCAAGCTCTTCATCACTACGGAAAAATTCCGCTCGTTGTTTTGCATTGCACATCGGAGTATCCGGCACCTGATAAAGATATGAATATTAAGGCCATGCAAACCATGGAAAAAGCATTTCATCTTCCTGTCGGGTTATCGGACCATTCGACTGGAAGCGAAGCTGCCATCGCTGCCGTTGCGATGGGGGCTGTTGTAGTTGAAAAGCATTTTACGCTGGATAAGGAAATGATCGGGCCGGATCACCGGGCATCTCTGAACCCGGATGAATTAACAGGTTTCGTTCAATCAATCCGCCGGATCGAAAAAATGATCGGGCACGGCATTAAAAAACCAACTTTATCCGAAGTTAAAAATATGAACGGTATTCGACGCAGTGTCGTTGCAAAAACTTTCCTCAAAAAAGGAATTCGCTTGAAAGATGAAATGCTTATTTGTAAACGCCCCGGCACCGGAATTCAGCCTGAATTTTTAGAAGCCCTCATCGGGAAAACCCTGAAGCGTGATTTGCTTGAGGATGAGCCCATTCATTGGAATGATGTGCGATGAGCTTCCTGACGCTTGAAAATCGCACAGAGTGGGAAAGAGCTCGTCAAACTTTAAGAGCGTTTGGCGCGGGAGATATTTATTTCTCACCTGATTATCATGCGCTTTATGCGAACCCCGAGCAAAAAGCGGAAGCATTTATTTACGAGGATGGCGAAAACCTTTTTTTCTTTCCCTATATGCGCCGCGAATTAACTCAAAATGAAGAATCGTCATATGACCTCCAAAGTTCTTATGGCTATGGCGTCCCAATCTCAAACTGCACAAATAAGGGGATTCTCAACCGCGCATGGCGCCACTTTATTAAAGCTGCTCGCAAAAGCCATCTATTAGCTGGGTTTATTCGGTTTCATCCATTGCTTGATAACCATGGATTGGCTGATGAATTGAGAGGAGTCAGATTTTGTC
>CAZSVD010000111.1:0-3454 GCA_964610145.1 uncultured bacterium
GCTCCATGCTCGCCGACGTGCAAGCAGAGCCGGATGAAACGGCGATTTCTTCCGTAATGGCGGGCATTAAATCAGCACCATCAACATAAGGAAAGCTCACGTTTAAATTATTCGGTAAACGATGCTCGGGATGCCCGTGAACCGTAATATTTTCTAAGTTTTTTTTGAGACCCGCTTCCAATTTGTCGCGCAGTTTACGGCAATGGCTCACTTCTTTATCGAGTTCTTTCCCGGCAATTTCGCAACACTCTCCGAAAGCCGCGATCAACGGCACATTCAAAGTTCCCGAGCGCATTCCGCGTTCATGTCCTCCGCCATGCACGAGCGCCGAAAGGCGAACCTGCGGGCTGCGGCGGCGCACGTACAAAGCACCGATGCCTTTTGGTCCGTACATTTTATGTGCGGAAAAACCAAGAATATCAACGCCTAACTCCACTACGTTAATTTTGACTTTTCCGGTGGCCTGTGCGGCATCGCAATGAAAAATAATATTGTGTTCTTTGGCGATCTTCGCGATTTCGGCAATGGGCTGAATCGTGCCGATTTCATTATTCGCAAACATGATCGAAATCAAAATGGTTTCATCGGTAATCGCTTTCTCAAGATCTTTCAGAGAAATTCTTCCGGAGCGATCCACCGGAAGATAGGTCACCTGATAGCCCTGTGATTGCAAATATTTCGCGCTGTCGAGAACCGCCTTATGCTCAGTGGTCTGCGTAATAATATGTTTACCGCGCTCACGATAGGTTTCCGCGATCCCCTTCAACGCCATGTTGTCGGACTCGGTTGTGCCGCTTGTGAAAATAATTTCTTCGGGAGTCGCTCCGATAAAATGCGCGATTTGCTGACGGCCTTTTTCAACCATCTTTTGCGCTTCCCAGCCGAAAGAATGAGTGCGGCTCGCGGCATTCCCAAAAGCGGTCGTATAGCCGGGCATCATCGCCTGTAAAACCCGCGGGTCTATCGGCGTCGTTGCGTGATTGTCGAGATAAATAGGCAGTTTCATAAGTCGAGAATTATAGCAGACAACCGCCTGCCGACAAAGAGCGGATCGGGCTCGATTTTAGGGATGAAAATACAGGTAGAGCACCCGTCCGGCGACCAAAAATAAGGCAAAAACAAGCCACAAGGCGCCTTCAAAAAAAACCAAAAAGCTGTTGGCCCGGGCAATGGCCGCGGCATCCCGGTATGAATTTGCCGCAACAAAATGATTCACCATCACAATCACGATCCAGAAAAAGATTACGGTAAATGCCGGTAAAATCGGAATCAGCCAGACTAATTCGTAAGCATCAAAATGTACCGCGGCCCGATGCGCTCCCGGAACCACGGCCAAAACAGCCGCCACACTTAACGCGATTTGAAAAATTCTTTTAGTGCTCATCCCCGCCCCAATTCTTTTTTATAAGCTTCCAGCAAAAGCAAAAATTCATCCGCGCTGATGTATCCGGTGGTACGCATAGGCTTAATTTCCTGTGCGTCAGTTCCTAAAAATAAAATCGTCGGCACGCCTTCGATCTTAAATAAATCCACCGCGGACTGTGTTTCGGGGTTATCTTCCTGCGTCAAATTTACTTTTACTCGCCGAAAACTTTCAAGAGCCTTCACAACCCGCGGATCGCGATACGTGGTTTCATCTAATTCATGGCAAGGAATGCACCAGTCCGCGTAAAAATCAAAAATGGCCGGCTGCTTTGCGGTTTTTAAATCGGAAACAATTTGCGGCTTATAAACTTCCCAGGCAACGGCGGTTTGAGGAACCGGCCGCAAAACAAGAAATAACGCCGCGGCAATCAGCAAAACACCGAAACCTTTTTTCGAAATTTCAAAAAAAGGTTTGTGATTGCCTTTTTCAATCCACCCCAAATCCACACCGGCCATCAGCATGAGAGCCGGCATCACCCATTTAAAAAATCCCGGAGCAAATGCCAACGTAAAATAAAATGATGCCCAGCCGATCATCACCCAGCCCATTAGACGCTTGATCCAAACCAGCCAGGCTCCTGAACGCGGCAGCTTGGCAAGTGCACCGGAAAAAGTTCCGAGTAAAACATACGGGAGAGCCAACCCCAGAGACATGACAAAAAAAAGCCAAAAAGCAAACATGGGGTTCGGCTGAGATGCCGCCACGGCGAGCAAACCGATCACGGGCGGACCGACACAAGGAGAAGCCACAACACCCGCGAAAAGACCTGAAATAAAATAACGCAAAAATCCGCTGCCAGGCAGATCTGATGGTAATCCGGGAATATGAAGGTGGAAAAGTTCAAACATTGAAAGCGCGGGCACGAACAAAAAAACACCGATGCCCGCGAGCATCCACTTATTTTGCAGCCAGCTTCCAAAAAAACTTCCGGTTGCGGCGGCAATCGCACCAAGCACGCTGTACATCAAACAAATTCCGAACGCGTAGATTAACGCGTGCAAAAAAGCCTGCCGCCGATGCGTGCCTTCAGGCGCAAAGAGCGATACCGTAATTGAAATCATGGGATAAACGCAGGGCGTAAGATTCAGCGAAAGGCCGATCAAAAAAACCGCAATAAGCGAGATGTCATGTGAAATGGGCATGCGTTATTTTACTGGTTATAAGTTAAGGATCAAAGGTTAAAACCATTGGTAAAATCAAAATTTGTTCAATCGGTTTAATGTTTCATCTTTCGGTTTTACCCTTAACGCGTCAGAGGCGCAGAGCAAAAATAACTAAGTTCCGCAAAAAGTCTGAGCAACACGTTCTTCGGGCTTAGGCGGAAGCATCCATTCCGCCGATTGCGGCTGATCTTCATACGGCCGCGCCCAGACATCCATCAATTTATCCATCACGATAAAGTCGTTTTCTTTCACGGCCGCCTGAATCGCCTGCTCCACGCGATGATTACGAGGAATAAAAGCCGGATTCACGGAGTTCATGTCCCGCACAATTTCCTGCACGGACTTGCCTTGCTTTAAAACGCGCTCATTCCAACGCAACAGCCAGGGATCGAGCGCAGACGCCTTGTTAAAAACCTCGAACAACTGCGGCGGCGCTTTTTTCTCACCCACCGCCAAACTTAAATAGCGAAACGCCAACGTGTAATCGGCTTTATTTTTTTGCATCAATTCCAAATAATCTAAAATCAAACTTAAATCATCCGCTTCCGTCCGCAACAAACCGATTTTTCGACAGGCCGACGCTGACCATGCGCTCTGAAAAACTTCTTCAAAATACTTTGCCGATTCCTGCGCCATTTTCATCGCCTGCGCGGAATCTTCATGCAAGAGAAACAAAAGACAGGCCGCCAAACTGCTCATATTCTGCGCGGCAATCACAGCCTGATTACCGAAAGCGTATCTCCCATGATGGTCAATCGAACTAAAAACCGTCGCGGGATCATATTCATCCATGAAAGCGCAAGGACCGTAATCAATCGTTTCACCCGAAACGGAAGTATTATCCGTATTCATAACACCGTGAATA
>CAZSVD010000112.1:0-4675 GCA_964610145.1 uncultured bacterium
TTATCTTCGCGTGGATGATTTCGCTAAAAACCCCAAAGTCGTTGAATTGGCGTATTTTTTTGATGTCCAAATGATTCTTGATTATCTGCGTGACCGTCTTAACAAACCGCAGAATGCTTCCGCGCAATAAACGCAAGCCGAGAGCCGCGGGGCAGAGTATGAAGGCTCTGCGCGGTTCTGTTTTGGTCGGGATCGGGATTGATCTGCTTTCTCTGGAACGCGCCCGTGAGCTTTTAAGCCGTCACGGGCGTTCTTTTTTTGACCGGATTCTTTCACCCGCTGAGAAAAGAAAAAAGCTTACTTGCTCTCCTTTGCAATTGGCGCGTTATTTCACCGCGAAAGAAGCTTTTTTTAAAGCTTCCAACCTGGCGTGGGCGGATATGGATGGCTTTTCCGGAATGTGGATTGAATCAATTAACGAAAAACACTTTAAAATGCGCTGTAAATATTCTGATTTGAGGGGTGAGGGAACTTTCTTTAAAACGGGCCGTAATCTAGGAGCAAAGGTGATGACATGGAAGCGCTGATTGGTTGGAGAATCCTTTCCTTGGTTGAAGAAATCCGTCCCGGAAAATCCGCTCGCGCGCAAATGAAGTTCTGGAATTCGGATTATACCTTCGAAGTGTTAATGCTTGAGGCTATGGCGCAAGCAGGCGGGCTTGTGATCGGTGCCGCTAAAGACTTTCAAACCAATTTGGTTTTTGCAAAAGTTGAAAACGCGGAATTCGGTACCATTTCCAAAAGTGCCAGGTCGGAAAGCAACCCGGCACTTTTGGAAATGGTACCGCTGCTAGTTGAGGCTTTCGCGCGTGATGGTGTTAGTGAGCAGGGCTCCTGGATTGAGGCGCAAGTAACAAGCGGGACCCAAAAAATCGCTTCCGCAAAACTTTTTCTGATCGATGCCGGTGATTTGGTCGGAAGCGGGAAGTCTGTAACATTCCATTCAGAGTTTTTGAACTATTATAAAGTTCGTGAGAAAATCATTCATGCGTAATCGAGTTGTTGTCACAGGGCTGGGTGTTTTGAGTGCTTCTGGTGCGGGCTGGCAGCCTTTTTGGGAAGCTTGCTTGCAGAGAAAATCCGCTTTGCGTCCGCTGACGAGGCTTTCTTCCATGATGGCGGGCGAAGTTCCTGACTTTGATCCTAAGCAATACGTAAAAAACCGTAAAAATATTAAATTGATGTCGCGTGATATTCAATTTGCCGTGGGCGCCTCGAAGCTGGCTTTCGCGGACGCGGGAATTGATCCCGCGGCGCTTGATCTCGCGCGTAGCGGAGTCGTGATCGGATCCGGAGTTATTAATAATGAGTTGGAAGAATTGGCCGGCGGTTATCAAAAAGCTGTTTTACCGGACGGAACTTTTTCAATGCAAAAATTCGGCAGCGAAGGTTCGCCTTCTTTTTTTCCGCTTTGGATGCTTAAGTATTTACCGAATATGCCCGCGAGCCATGTGACGATTGAATTTGGTTTGCGCGGCTACTCCAACACGGTGACTTTTTCTGCTTCATCCGGAGCTCAGGCGATCGGTGAAGCCGCGCGCGTGATTGAGCGTGGGGATGCGGATGTGATGCTTGCCGGCGGAGCGGATTCAAAGTTAAATCCCATGGGAATTTGCCGCTTCAAACTTTTTAATATGATTTCACCGACGGGAGCGCATCATGCTCTTTCCCAAGACTCTAATGGAATGGTCGTCGGTGAAGGCGCGGGTATTTTAGTTTTAGAATCTCTGGAGCACGCCTTAAAGCGGAATGCAAAAATTTATGCCGAGGTTGCGGGTTTTGGATCCGCGCCTGATAAAAACAGCAGCCCCACAGTGCATCATGACGCATCCGGAAAGGAAAAAGCCATGCGCCGTGCCGTGAATGACGCGGGAATACCTTTTTCAGATCTTGACGCCGTCATTGCGAATGGAAGCGGAATGAAGGAGCATGATGAGCTTGAGTCACAGGCGCTTAAAGTTTGCTTTTCGGGAAGTTCTTCTGCCGTCATCGCGCTGAAACCTTTGATTGGGCATACGGTTTATGCCGCGGGCGGAATTGAAAGTGCGGCTGCGGTGATGGCGGTATATGAAAATAAATTACCGTCAAATCAGACGGCTTCGAAGGATGTTTTAAATGTGATGGTGAATTCATTTGGTTTTTGCGGACAAAATACCGCTCTCGTTTTCAGGAAATTCAAAGCATGAAAAATTCAAGGCGAGTGGTGATCACGGGAATGGGAGCTGTGACTCCTTTGGCGTGTGATCTTGAAACAACCTGGAAAAGAATAGTTGCCGGTGAATCCGGAATCGATTTAATTAAAATTTTCGATGCTTCGGGATTCGCGACGCGTATCGCCGGGGAAGTTAAAAATTTTCCGTTTAAAAAATGGCATGATCGTGACGCTCTTTTAAAAGATGCTTTTCGCGGAACCTTTTTTGCGTTGGAAGCCGCGGAGGAAGCGTTGCGACAGGCAGATTTAGCTGACGGGAAATTTGATCCTGAGCGGTTTGGAATTTATTTTGCGGCGGGCGATAGCGGAACTGATTCTGAAGGCTTTGCACGGACTCTTTTGGCCGCGGCTTCGCCCGACGGCCGGGTCGAATCCTCGAAGTATATAGAGGCCGCTCAGAAATATTTATCGGGCGGATTGGAGCTTGAATCGCAATCTTTCATGACGGTAAGCCATTTGGCGCGAATTTTCAATTTGCGCGGACCGGTTTCTAATTGTATTACAGCCTGCGCTGCGTCTTTGCAGGCTTTAGGCGAAGGCTTTGAGCTGATTCGCCGCGGCGATGCGGATTTGATCTTGGCGGGCGGATCCAATTCGATGATTTATCCGCTTGGAATTTCGGGTTTCAGTTTATTGACGGCGCTTTCTACCCGGAATGAGGATCCGCAAAAAGCATCACGGCCTTTCGATAAGAACCGTAAGGGATTTGTGATGGCGGAAGGCGGTGGAGTGATGGTGCTGGAAGATTTGGAACACGCGTTTAAACGCGGCGCGACGATTTACGGAGAAATTTTGAGTCAAAGCTGCACGGCCGATGCCTATCGCTTGACGGATATGGATCCGGAAGTCAAAGGCGCCGCGGAAGCCGTAACTCAGGCTTTAAGGAAATCGGGTTTACAGCCCGGCGAAATTGACTATATTAGTGCGCACGGTACGTCGACCGCGGTGAATGATGTGTCGGAAACCCGCGTGATCAAAAAGGTTTTCGGGGACGTGGCGAAAAAGGTGCCGATGAGTTCGATTAAATCGCAGCTGGGGCATATGATTACGGCTTCGGGAGTGGTGGCAGCGCAAACATGTTTGCTTGCGATGCGTGATTCGGTGCTTCCGCCGACAATTAATCTAACTGAGCCGGATCCGGACTGTGATTTGGATTATGTTCCGAATCGGGCGAGGAAAGCTCCTGTGAATGCGGCGATAGCCAATTCATTTGGGTTTGGCGGTCAAAATGTTTGCTTGGTTTTGAAAAAGTATTAATTTAAAGAGTTCGTGGTTGCGCGCAGCGCAGAATAGAAATAAAACAGTATGACGAAGAAATTATTTATAACCGGCTCTACCGGGGTTTTGGGACGGGATCTTGTTCGGCAAATGTTGGAAGAAACATCCGATGAGCTCATTTTGCTCGCGCGTTCTTCGCATAAACATACCGCAGAAGAGCGTGTGCATAAGCTTTTGGACGGAAAAATTAAACCCGCGCATCTCAAACGTATCCGCATTGTCGAAGGGGATGTGACGCTTCCTAATTTAGGATTAAGTGATTCTCTTATTCAAAGTTTAGCCGCTGAAATTGATGATTTTTATCATATTGCCGCTTTGACCGCGCTGAATGGCAGCGAGGAAGATTGCATGAAAATTAATTTTTACGGCACGGAACAAGCTTTGCATATTGCCCGCATTTGGCGCTTTAAGGGCAAGCTTCAAAAATTTATTTATTTCAGCACGGCTTATGTTGCAGGCAGCCTGAAAAAATGTCATTCGCGTGAAAATAGTTTGCCGGCGAATCCGGGACACGCGAATTTTTATGAAATGAGCAAGTACCGTTCCGAAACAAAAGTGCGGGAATCTCTTGCCGAGGGATTACCCGGTATTATCATCCGTCCGAGCATTGTGGTGGGACATTCCAAAACCGGCGAAGTCTCCGATTTTAACGTGATTTATCCTTTCTTTAAGCTCTTTGCGCATGGGGTGATCTCGAAGTTGGTCGGCCGCAGACATCATCGCTTTAATATTGTTCCGATTGATTTTGTGATTCAGGGAACCATGGCGCTTGTAAAAAATCCCGCGAATATCGGCAAAACATTCCATTTGGTGGCGAAAGATCCGCCGACAATCGGGATGCTGCTTGATTTGAAAGATGAAGTGTACCCCAAGATTCCGCCGATTGAGCTTGTGGATCCGGATGATTTTGATCCGGATTGTCTCAAGCCGGATGAAAAATATGTTTTTGATATGTTGCGTCCGTATTTGGGTTATTCCAATGATCTGCTTACGTTTGACATTACCGAAACCGAGAAGGCATTAAAGGGAACGGGTGTTGAGTTTCCCGTGACGGATGCTGCTTTTCTCAGAACTTTGATCGGTTATGCGGTTAAAGTCGGCTATCTCGTTGTGAATTAAGATTTAAAACTTAACTTGAAAAAGAATAATTTAAGTTTTGATATCACGGGCTTTTTCAGTAAAGGC
>CAZSVD010000113.1:0-3350 GCA_964610145.1 uncultured bacterium
ATGAAACGTGCAAATGAGTTGTGTTCCCGCATAACTATGAATTTTTCCGCGCAAACCGGAAATAGGATCTTCTGTTTGAAGCAGTGATTGCGCGGCATGAGTACCGAGCGCGCAAATTACTTTGGGACGAATGAGTTCAAGCTGACGCATTAAGAAAGGTTTGCAATTCGCTTTTTCATCCGGTTTGGGAGGACGGTTCCCCGGCGGCCGACACTTAAGCACATTGCAGATAAAAACATCTTTTCGGGTAAGCCCCATGGCTTCAATCATTTTGGTTAAAAGTTGGCCGGCACGCCCCACAAACGGAAGGCCTTGTTTATCTTCATCTGCCCCCGGAGCTTCTCCGACAAAAACCAGCTGGGCGCGAATATTTCCTGAGCCAAAAACAACTTTATCACGGGTTGAAGCGAGTTCGGGACAAAGCGTACATGCGCAAGCCTTGTCCCGGAGCGAAAGCATTTCATCACGCAGGGAGCCGGAATTGCCGTCTTGTGTTGGTACCGGAATCATTTGAGCCGGCTTTTCTCCGATTGACGGAGCAATTGTCTTTGCGCGTTGAGCCGACCCCTCAGAAGGCAAGAAAATGGAATCAATTCCCCCTTCTCGCAAGGCATTCAGATAAATGAGCCTGTCGCTTGCGCGCATTTTCTTTACTTGATCCACTGAAACCTCATTTGCGCCACATCGTCTGCGGCACGTGGATTGCAAATTCGGTTGGCGGCCCGGCATTTTTCCGTGAGCAAATTTTTATTCTTAATTATTTCGCGAATGATTGAAATAATTTGCTCGGGAGTGTCCGCCGAAAAGACCGCATTTTCTTTTAAGAGAAATTTTAAATTTTCAGTCTCTTGCCCGGGAATCGCACCGGTCGCAATCATAGGTAATTCTTTTGCCATCGCCTCAGCCGTTGTCGCTCCGCCCGGCTTTGCGACCATGATATCCGCGGCATCCATCAGCTCCGGCATAAAATTAACAAATCCAAATACGCGTACCGGAAAAGAATATTTTTTCTGTTCAAGCGCCGCGCGCAAGGTTTCGTTACGTCCGCAAATCACCAAACATTGGAGAGCGTCCTTTTCGGTAGCCAAAAGATCAAGGAGCCGCTCTTGTTCCCCCAAACCAAAGCTTCCTGTTGTCAGCAAAACGGTCAGCCGATTTTTATCGAGCTGATACTTGGCTAAAACACTTTCTTGGTTTTGTTGCTTTTTAAACTCGGCGATAATCGGAAAACCGCCAGCGGTAATTTTCTCTTTGGATGTGCCGCGTTGAACCAAGGTTGATTTTGCTTCTTCACTTAAAACCCAATAAGCGTCCACGCCGTCATGCGCCCAAACACGCACCGGATGAAAGTCAGTGACGAGCACAATGACCTTCGAATCAAGTTTTTTATGCTTGCGGGCGTGACCGAGAATTTCCGCTGAGTAAAAATGTGTGCAAATAATCAAATCCGGTTTAAATGCTTTGACGCTTTTGAGCAATTTACCGCCATGAATCGCGTTGTAAACGCGGCGAATCGGGTAGAAGAAATTATAGACAGCATGATTATCGAGTAAGGCGTAAAAAACACCCCACATTTTGGGAATATTTTTGACGCACCAATAGTAAAAGCCTGTGTACGAATTTTTAAAGAATGGTGTTGCGTAATCCAGGGCATCTGCTACAACCAAATCCTTTGCGGACACACCGGAGTGAAGCAGGGCTTCTTCGATCGCGACAGCGGCCCGCCTATGGCCTTCGCCCGCGGACGCATGCAAAATCATAATTTTCATACTAAGCTTGGAAAAACTCTCGGATTGAGCGGAAAACATGTTTTTGTTCGGCTGAAGTGAGTCCCGGGTAAATCGGCAGCGCTAAAACTTCGGAAGATAACTTTTCGGTGGTTCGAAGCGATAAAGTCCGATGCGCGTATTTCTTTAGAAGCGGTTGCTCATGAATTCCCTTTTCATAGTAAATTCCCGTCCGAATTCCGCGTTCTGTCAGAAAATTTTTTAACGCATTACGTTTTCCATCAGGTACGCGAAGGACGTAAAGATGATAAACATGTTTCGCGTGTTTTCTCGGCTTTGGCAAGCCCAAAGGAAGCCCAGCAAGCTCGCGATTGTAAACAGCGGCGATTTTTTGCCGAGCTAAGTTCCAGCTAGCTAATTTTTTTAATTTTACGCTGAGCATTGCGGCTTGCACACAATCAAGGCGGCTGGTCCAGCCTATTTCCTCATAGGTTGTCACCGCCATGGAGCTGCGCCCCAAATTGCGAAATTGCAGTGATTTCGCATAAAGATTTTTATTCGAAGTGGTTAAAGCTCCTCCGTCACCCAAGCCGCCTAAATTTTTGGTCGGATAAAAGCTGAAGGCCGCGGCATCACCAAGCAGTCCGGTGAATTTGTTTTTCCAGGTTGCGCCGTGAGCCTGACACGCGTCTTCGATGATTTTTAGTTTTGCGGCTTTGCAGATCTTTGATATGGCGTCCATCTCAGCGGATTGTCCAAAAAGATGTACCACCATGACCGCTTTTGTTTTTTTGGAAATACCTTTTTTTAAAGCCACTGGATCAAGCGTGTAATGTTCATATTCCACGTCGCAAAAAACCGGAATGGCTCCGATATGCATAATCGCCAAGGCGGATGACATAAACGTAAACGACGGCACAATGACTTCATCGCCACATTTTACTCCGGCCGCCAACAATCCAAAGACCAATGCGTCCGTCCCTGAGCCCACGCCGAGTGTGTAGGGAGACTTGAGCCAAGCTCCGAATTCTTTTTCAAATTTTTGCGTGGCATGTCCCAAAATATACGAACCACTGTCGATTGTTTCTGTCGCAGCCTTGTGAAGTTGAGTTCTGAGTGATTGATTTTGCCGTTGAATATCTAAAAGAGGAATATCACGCATTGGTTTATTCTGCTTACTTTTTGTCATAAATATTCGGATGCTTCAAAAGTTCGCGATATTTAGTATATGAAATCAACTGATAAAGCGCGTGAAGACAGCACATTAAGTAGCCTGTGAAACCTTTTGAAATTCCGCCCTTTTGAAAATAGTTTTTCAAAAAGCGGCTCCAAGCCTTGCGCACGGCTTCAATCGAGCTGACGTTGCGCTTTTTGGCAATCCACTTTTGAGCCTCTAATGTCGTCTCGCGGTTGAATTTGGCAAGCCAGACTTCAAAGTTCGGCGCGGTGTAATGCAGAATGTCACCGGTTAACCGTCCACAGCTGCCTTCGTATTTCACAGGCGGATGAACCTGCTCATCTTTATATTCAAAACGTCCTTTTCGGTAAACACGGGTTTTGGGAGCCGGATAATGTCCCGCGCCATCTAAAAAGAGATCACCGATAAAAGTTCTTACCGGCACA
>CAZSVD010000114.1:0-1675 GCA_964610145.1 uncultured bacterium
GTGAATTTGATGTGTTTGCGAAAATCAAAAAAGTTTCGTGGGCCTAGGAATGCCGAAAAAGACATTCAAATTTTGGAGCCTTTTATTTGCTGTTTCCGTCTTGTGCTCCGGCTGTGCCGCGATTTATGGCTGGAATATTCACGCGCCAGGCCTGCTTTCAACTGAATTTACAAACGATATTCCTTCTTCGCCTCATCGCGTGGCACTTTATGTTCCCGAGGGCCAAAAAGAATATATTTCCAAAGACAAGGGAACAAGGTGGTCGGATCCGCAGACTTATTACATCGGCGAAGCTTACGTGCCCATGCTGATCGAATCTTTTCAAAGCGGATTTTCTGAGTTTGTTTTGATGGAAGCCTTGCCGACACCGGATCTTATGCGGCAGTATGGAATTGAAGCCTTGGTGGTTTCCGAAATTAAGGATTTTAAAAACCGCAAAGCTTTTTCCGCGCAAGGACTGGATCTCTACACGGAAACCACCGTGTTTAACCCGGATTTAAAATTAATCCGCCGTTTTGAAACGCGCGGAACGAGCGAGGCGCCCGGAACCTTTGCCAAGAAAGGCGGGCTGGAGGTTAATTTAAATGCGGCGATTGAAGGCGCGTTGCGCGAAACCGTCAGTCAGGTTCAGGATGTTTTGAAATGAAGTATTTGCTGATATTTTTTATGATAGCGGCGATGTGCGTTCCCTCCGGTTTTTCCAATGAGGTTTTAGACAGCCGGGAAATAAAAATGCCGGATTCCGGCGCCGCGGTGATGGTGCGCGAAAATTCAAAAACAAAAACCCCGTATATTGTGATTGTTGATCCGTTAAATCCCCGAAAAGATTTGGCTAATTTGGATTCCAATAAATATCGCCGGCCGGATTACCGGATGCTGCAAAAAAATGTGACAGCAAAAGACGTGGGCTATGACGGCCCTTACAGCTCAAAGAAAAAAATTTATATTTTGGCCGCGTCGCTTGCGGTGGCCGGCGCGGGCGCCGCGGTCATTGCGCCCGCGATTGCTCCTGCCGCGGCGGCGGGCGCGACGGGAGGAAGCTTGATGGTTCCGGCGGCAGCCGCCGCAGCGGGAGGGTCGGCACTGGCCGTCGCCGCGAAAAAATATCAGGATCATTTTCAAAACCTTCCGGATAATTACAACCGTGAGTCTGAATCCAAAATTATTGAAACCGAAACAGATTTTTATCAAATGCACGTTTTGAAAAAAAAGCAAAAACCCCTGGAAGATCTGCATGCCTGAGCTGCCCGAGGTTGAAACTGTCAGATTGGATTTAATTCGCGAAAAAATACCCGGAAGCATGATTGTCCGAGCCGAAGTATTTTGGCCGCGCACATTGCACCGGCCCGCGATGAATGTTTTTCTCAAAGAAATTGTCGGTTTAAGGATTAAAAATTTGAGCCGGCGCGGAAAATATTTAATTTTTGAATTAAGCGAAGCGTTTCTTATTATGCATTTGCGTATGAGCGGACGGATTGAAGTGCGTAAAAATCAACCCGCAAAAAAGCATGACCGCGCGAAGCTTATTTTAAAAGACGGGCGTGAAATTGTTTTTCATGATACGCGCAAATTTGGGCGCTGGTATTTTGTGAAAGATTTAAATTTGGTTGTCGGCAAGCTGGGGCCGGAGCCGTTCGCGGCGAGCTTAAGCCTTGAAGAGCTGACAAATCGGTTA
>CAZSVD010000115.1:0-7790 GCA_964610145.1 uncultured bacterium
AATGCGCGGTCATTTCAACGTGACGGGAAGCCTGTTTGGTATTTTCTGACCGGCGCGAAGGAAAAAATTTATGAGCTCGCGACGAAAACTTTTATGCAAACGGCAGCAGAAGATTCTTCCGAAAAAGAGATGAATGCGCGGTTTATGCATGGCACACGTATTGCGCTTGTGGATGGAGAAGGAAAAATTCGCGGTTTTTATGACAGTCAGGAAAAAAATATCGTTGATAATTTGGAGCGCGATATTCGCGCGATCCTTTGAGAGGTCAAATTGCAGCTAAGTGATTTTCCCGCGCTGAATGCCTCGCTTAACGGAAGCAGCGCTGTTTTTCTGGTCTTGGGCTTTTATTTTATTAAGCAGGGCAAAATTTCGCTGCATCGTCTTTGCATGATTGCGGCAGCAATAACCTCGACGGTTTTTCTTGGGTGTTATCTTTATTACCACGCGCATCATGGCTCAACGAAATACGCTTATCATGATTGGACGAGGCCTGTTTATTTCACTATTTTGATTACGCATACGCTTTTAGCAATTGTCAACTTGCCGTTTATTTTGAGAACTTTATGGCTGGCAGGAACCGGAAACTTTGATAAACATAAAAAAATCGCGCGCGTGACTTTTCCGATCTGGCTTTATATCTCCGTTACCGGCGTTGTGATTTACTTGATGCTCTATCAAAGATAGGCTTTAGGGATTGAGAATAACGGAATTTTGCCGATACAGTTTTCAATTTATCTGGCAGGGAAATAGATTTGTCGCCGCATGCGGCTGGAATTCACATACTAAGGAGAAATCATGGAAATTTTATTAACTTCATTCTCAAAACTTCAGGGCCAAGCTGATTTGTTCGTGATTGGAGTTTTTGAAGGCGAAGACTATGAAAAGCAAGTTGCGAAACTGGAGCCTGCGTTTGCCAATATGCTCACAGAGGCGAAAGCGAGCAAGCGGTTTATTGGGTCTTTCGCGACAACCATGGAGCTTTACGGGCAGTCGAAACTAGCCACGGAAGTGATTGTTTTTGGACTCGGACAAAAAAAGAATCACAAGAAAAATTGTTTCCGCAAAGCCATGGCGAATATCGCGCAAACAGCTTCCGCCCGCAAGGCCAAAAAAGTCCGCATCGCGCTTGAGAGCTTTGTCGGCAATGTTGTGAAGGCTGAAGATGTCGCTTATATTGCCGCTGAAATGCCGCAGTTCGCGCTTTACAAGTTTGAAGCCTATATTCAAAAGAAGAAAGATCAAAAAAGCTGGAATGAAAATCTTCCTTCCAAATTAGAAATTGTTTGCTCTGCCAAACAAAATGTACGGGTGCTTTCGCAGGTTATTGAGCGTTCCGAAAAAATTACCGAAGCGGTGATTCGCGCGCGCGATATCAATAATCAACCCGCGAATGTGATGACACCGGAAGAATTGGCGGATGTCGCGGTGAAACTCGCCAAAGAAAAGAAACTGGGCTGCGAAGTTTTTGGGCCGGCCGAACTGAAAAAGCACAAAATGGGAGGTGTTTTGGCGGTGGGGCAGGGCAGCGAAAATTCCCCGCGCTTTGTTGTTTTGGAATATGGCAAAGAGCATAAATCCAAAGGGACGATTTGTCTTGTTGGCAAGGGTGTTACTTTTGACACAGGCGGAATTTCTTTAAAGCCAGGTAGCCGTATGGATGAAATGAAATACGATAAGTCCGGCGCGGTGGCTGTGATTTCAACGTTAGCACTTCTTGCGGATTTAAAACCCGCGGTGCATGTGGTCGGACTTACGCCGCTTGTTGAAAACAATGTTTCGAATAATCCTCAACGTCCCGGCGATATTATTACTTTTATGAATGGAAAAACCGCTGAAATTCTTAATACGGACGCCGAAGGGCGTTTAATTTTGGCGGATGCGCTGAGCTATGCCGCGAAATATGAACCCAGCGCTATTTTAGACATCGCAACTTTAACCGGAGCTGTTGTAGCAACCTTGGGTGATAAGGCTTCGGGCATGCTTGGAAACAATGATAAATTGAAGGATCAGATTTGCAAAGCGGGAGAAGCTACGGGAGAACGCGTTTGGGAGTTACCGCTTTGGGATGAATATGCCGAAGCGATCAAAGGACACCATAGTGATCTTTATAATATCGGCGGTCCTTATGGCGGAACCATTACCGCCGCGATGTTTTTGAAAGAATTTGTTCCGGAAAACACACCGTGGGTGCATCTTGATATTGCCGGAACGGCCTGGACAACAGCGCCTCGGTTTGACTGTCAAAAAGGCGCTACCGGCATGGGCGTGCGTCTTTTTGCTGAATTTGTCTCTAGCTGGAAAAAACTAAAATAAGCCTTTGTTGCTTATGAAGTTTTTGGCGGAAAAGCCGTTAATGCAGATAGTGGTTACGGGTCAAATTTTCAGGAGGATATTATGAAAAAAATGGTTTCATATTTAGCATTAGTTTTAATGGTAATGTCTTTTGTTCAGGCTCCGGCACGGGCTGAAGGAGCGAAGCAGGGCGCGGCGTCGTTTATTTTGCCGACGACTGGTCAGTATATGAACGGTGAGTTCAGCGAAGGAAAGACCAAGCTCATGGCCGGCATGGAAGTCGCCGCGATTACAACTACCGTTATATTAGCGTCGGTTGTGGGCGGCCCCGTGGTTTGGGCCGGTATCGGGCCTTTGATTGCGAACCACACCTGGAGTGGTTATGACGCTTATAAAACCGCCAAAGAAAAAGAAAACGGAACCTATTCCGGCGGATATGATCAGCAAGCGGGGCAAGTGTATGATGCCCGCCGTAATCTCGATTTGGAACGTCAGCAAAGATATGATTATGCGAACAATCAGAATTTGAGTTTGCGCGAAAGAATGCGCTTGGCCGCTGAACAAGCAAACAACGGATAACGGAATAAGCTTTAAGGCCCCGCGGGCAAATTAAAACCCGCGGGGCTTTTTTTATGAAAGACACAACTCCCTCAACCGCAATACAAGTTCAAAGGCTTTTATCCCAATTAAAATTCGCGGCCAAAGCCTGGCGCGAATGGAATCGCGATAAATCTTTGCCGGCTGACCGCTGGCTCGCCCGCATTTTTGCTGAAAACAGAAAAGTATTGGGCTCGCGTGACCGCCGCTTTATTTCCGGCTGTGTGCATCAGGTTTTTCGCAATCAAAGTTATTATGATTATTGGATCCAAAAAGTCGCGCAAAGTGATATTCGTGACCCGGTCAAACAGGCAAAGTTTTTGTGTCTGCTCGGTGCCGTGGAAGACGGCGCCATAGATGCCGCTGTTTTTGCGGCCGCGTGGAATGATATTAAGGATCAGGCTGTGCTTGAACGGCCGGATGAACTTTTTCAAAATATTCGCGAGCATAAAATCGCCGAAACGGAAGGGGATGTTTCACGCGCGGGCTGGCTTTCTTTGCTTTATTCTTTTCCCGTTTGGCTGGTTGAGCGCTGGACTAAAACTCTTGGAGACACGGAATGCGAAGCTTTGCTTAAAGCGACGCATCAGCGCCCGCCGCTGGTTATTCGTACGAATACTTTAAAAATTTCCCGCGAAGAGTTGCTTGCGCAATTTACTCCCGAAGAAGGTGCCCGGGCGGTTTCTGATTCGCAGGTCGCGATTTGTTTTGAATCAAATCCGCAGGTTAAAAATTTAGCGGCTTTTACGGACGGTCTTTTTGAAATTCAATCCCGGGCCAGTCAGCGGGTGGTTGAATTCATCGCGCCGAAACCCGGTGAAAAAGTCTGGGATGTTTGCGCTGGCGGCGGAGGAAAGACACTTTTTATGGCCGCGTTAATGCAAAATCAGGGGCAAATCTATGCCACCGATTTGCGCTCGCTCGCGATCAAAGAATTAAAACTACGGGCGGAACGCGCCGGCGCCGAAAATATCAAGGCCGCGGATATCCAAAGATTCTATAAGAAAGAAGTTCTCGAGCGGTTTGATAAGATTGTGGTGGATGCGCCGTGTTCCGGAACCGGCACTTTAGGCCGCGCTCCGGATTTAAAATGGCGACTTGAAGAAAAGAGCTTTGCGGACTATGCTAAAACGCAGCTTGAAATTTTGGAAATGGCGTTGCCTTATTTAAAAGAAGGCGGAAAAATTTACTATATTACTTGTTCGGTTGACGCGGCCGAGAACGAAGAAGTCGCTGAGAAATTTCTCACGCGGCATACGGACTTAGAGCAAGATGATTTGGGCGGAATTGCTCCGAA
This sequence comes from uncultured bacterium, assembly GCA_964610145.1. Classification (GTDB taxonomy): domain Bacteria; phylum Omnitrophota; class Omnitrophia; order Omnitrophales; family Aquincolibacteriaceae; genus Multiplicimicrobium. Next base: position 4,187 of record CAZSVD010000115.1, read on the forward strand.
GGGCTTAAGGATTTGGCCGCATCGCGAAAACACGGACGGATTTTTTATGGCATGTTTTAAGTGGAAAGAAAAAAAGGAGAAACCATGAACAAGCGATTGGTTTTGTTTTGTGTCTTAATGCTTATTCCCATGATTTGCAGCGCTTCGGATTCTTCGGTAAAAAAGCGTGGTATCTTTTCAGGAATCGCGCATCTTGAAGGGCGTGGTCTTTCGAACGTGTTTTTGTTTCCCGCAGAATGGGGCCATTTACCCAAGGACGAGGTTATGGGCGCGTGGGGAGCCCCCTTTGTCGGTTTGACGCATATGGGCGGCCGTATTTTTTCAGGTGTTGGCGACATCGTGGTTTTGCCTTTGTTTTATCCGTTTTCAAAATACGATGACTCTCTGCCTGTGAATATGGGCTGGGGTGAATTTCCCTGGCAAAAAGGCAATGGCAACTGAGCTGTTCGCTTAATTAAATAGAGCGAGCGGTTTCGAGAGCGCAAGCTTTCCGATGAGCACAGAAAATTTCCACGTCATTCTTTCCCGTCCTTTTACGGCGGATAATATCGGTTCGGCCGCGCGCGCGATTAAAAACATGGGTTTTTCAAAGCTGCGTTTGGTATCGCCCAGGCGCAACTGGAGAAAACGGGCGTTGGTTCTCGCGCGTAATGCCGGCGATGTGATCGCCCGCACGGAAGTTTATTCTTCTTTGGAGGAAGCCGTAGCAGATTTGAATTGGACTTATGGAACAACACGTCGCGATGGAGAAAGACGCGGAAAATTTATCGCCTTTGACACATTTGTTTCTGCCGCAAATAAAAAAGCGTCTCGCCTTAAAATCGGAGTTATTTTTGGATGTGAATCCAAAGGCTTAAATAATGAAGAGCTGGATTGTTGCGATCAGCTTGTGAGTTTACCGTCCGATGAAATTTATCCTTCTTTGAATTTGGCGCAGGCGGTGATGGTTACGGTCTTTTCGCTCGCGCGGAAAAGGCCCGATGGTTCGTCGCGCAAACGAGAGAGTGAGTCGGCGGAGCAATCTATTTTGGACAAAGCGGGCACTCAAAGTGCTTTGCAGTCATTCGAGGAAGCTTTAAAATGCGTTGGTTTTTATGGCGGCAAAGGCGGCAAGCTTGATCAAATCATGAAAGTCACGGAAGCGCTTTTTAAGCGTGCCGGCATGTTTGATTATGAGGCGCAAATGCTCAAAGGAATTTCGGCGCGGATTATTCAACGCGCTTCAGTGAATAAATAAAATTAACGGGAGTGGTTATGGACGAAAAAGAATTACGCGCGGCACTTTTAAAACTGATTCAGGAAAAAGCTTTAAAGCGCGGAGATTTTACTTTAGCTTCGGGAAAGAAAGCCACTTTTTATCTCGACGGAAAACAGATCACACTGGATCCTCAGGGATTATTGCTGACCGGCAAGGTGATGCTTTCTATGCTGCATGGCGTTAAAGTGGACGCGGTGGGCGGGCCCACACTCGGAGCCGATCCGATTGCGGCCGCGCTTGCGCTGTTGAGCTCGCAAACCGGAAAACCTTTGCGCGCGTTCATTGTCCGTAAAGAATCCAAAAAACACGGAACCCAAAAGATGATCGAAGGGCCGGCGATTCAAAAGGGCGATCACGTTGTGATGCTTGAAGACGTAATTACGACGGGCGGATCCGTTTTAAAAGCGATTCAGGAAGTGGAAGCGTTGGGCGCGAAAGTTGTAAAAACGCTTTGTCTTGTGGACCGCAATGAAGGCGCGGCTCAGACGCTTGAGAATTACGGTTATTCTCCGATATTTACTCTCGAAGATCTTGGCGTTAAATAAGAGACCTTTTGTTGCTCTGGCTGTTCGAGGAAAGGAGTAATAAAAGTTAAAGCAAGGCAATAAAAAACCCCGCATCTTTTCAGATGCGGGGTTTTTATTTTTAAAAACTATTATTTGTTTACGTAGCGAGCACCGGTGCTTGCATACGGAGACGAACCATTCTTGTCGACATAACGGTTTGTTCCGTTCTTATCAACGTAACGGTTAACGGAAGAATCCGTCGGAGCTGCCCAAGTTGTTGCTCCGGAAGGAGTCGTTGAAGCTGCCCAAGTTGCTGCGCCTGCGTTTTGTGCGCCTTCCCAGTTTTTGCTGTTTTCGGAAGGCTGCTCAAGACAGTTTGAGTAAGAGCGCGCAACGGGAAAACCGTTGAAGCTCGGAACCCAAAAAGTTGCAACGTCAACAATACCCGAACCCGCGCGAAGAACTGTACATCCCAAACCGCTGCCAAGACCCGCGAGTGTCCCAATGATCGGCGGACCACTTTTTGTTTTGTCCACAGTTTGAACAAGAAGATCCACAGGGCTTGTGATGACGTTGATTAATCCGCGGCCGACCATACCCATTGCTTTGCGGCCGTAGGAAGGTGATTCTGCCATCGTCCATACATCGGCGGCATGCGCATTCGGGGTCGTCATAGCCAGGATGAGAAAAAGACATCCGAGCTGTTTAAGTGATTTCATTGTTCCTCCTTGGGATCAGGTTTAAATAAGTGCGTACGAAAAAAGTGCAATAGATCGAGATGATACATGGAAGGCGTGCCACAGGCAATAATTTTATTCGAAAGCTCCATTAACTTAACTCTATTTATAATAATATCTTACAAAAAGTAGCGTATATAGCAAACATATCAACTATTGACAATATATAGTATTTCAGATACTTTATGTTGTGGGAACTAGCATAATAGAACATAAAACTAGCAATTTAAAACAAGGAGCATGGTTATGGAGCAAAAACCAGAAGATCAGAGCCAATTTCCCCGCAGGGAAAGAACTCAAATCATGACGCCGAAAGAAGCCGCGAAATATCTTGGCTTTCATTTGGTGACCATTTACCGTCTTTTGAAAAAGCAGGAAGTGCCTGCGACAAAGATTGGCGGACAATGGCGTTTCAAGAAAGATATTCTTGATGAGTGGCTTCAAAATAGAATGAAATAAAAATTGATGAGGTGCTAGCGCTTCTTTAGAGTTCAAATTGTTATAACAATTTGAAAATAATGCTCAGCGCTGAGCCGAGATACCTGTGAAACAAATATAGCGAGGCTATAGATGGAACCTGTCACGTTTTCAATTTTTAAAGAGAGAGGTCAATCCCGTTACTGTGGATTTGGATTTGACGGTAACTTTTATTGGCTGCTCAAAAAATCCGCGCTTTAACCAACCGAGTCCGACCGTTTTTTTCAGGAACGGAGAATAGACTCGGCTGGTTAAGCGTCCGATTTCTTCCCTGCCCGCTTCATCAAAAATAATTGCACCTTCGTCCGGTTGAGCCGCAGGCTCAGAGGAAAAAGAAAGCCGCACAAAGCTTCGGTTTAGGCGTTTATAAGTTTCGATTTTTGCCACAACTTCCTGTCCCGGATAACAGCCTTTGGTTTCGCTCGCCGCAATCTTTTCCAGCCGCGTTTCCGAAAGCATGATTGTTTCATCAAAATCTTTTCCAAAAGCAAGCATGCCGTTTTCAATGCGCAGCATTTCCCGTGAGCTTGCGAGCCCAAGCGGAGTTTCGCCTGCAAGGTTTTCCGAAGCGGGTAATAAAAAGCGGCCGCCTTTAAAAATGTTCTGATTATCGATAGGTGTTTGAG
>CAZSVD010000116.1:0-2669 GCA_964610145.1 uncultured bacterium
TGAATAAATTGCGCAGCGCTCAGGTGAAGTCTGCTTTATTGCTTGCCGGTTTATACGCGGAAGGCGTAACCCGCGTGATTGAAGATATTCCGTCACGGGATCATACCGAGAAATTTTTGAAAGCAGCAGGCGCCGTATTTAAACAACAGGGCGGCGTGCTTGAAGTTCAAAAAACAGAATCTTTGAAAGCTCTTTCCGGACGTATTCCCGGAGATATTTCATCCGCGGCTTTTTTTATTGTGGGCGCGGCTTTGACTTTGGGTTCAGACGTGACCTTTTTGCATGTCGGGCTCAATCCGACCCGAACAGGAATCTTGAATGTTTTGAAGCGGATGGGAGCGGATATTGAAATTAAAGTTGAAAGTGAAATTCCTGAACCGATGGGAACCATTCGTGTTCGCGGAAGTAAGCTGCATGGAACGCGGATTACTCATGGGGAAGTCCCGTCGCTGATTGATGAATTACCTATTTTGATGGTGGCAATGTCGCTGGCGGAAGGGGAAAGTCTTGTTTCCGGGGCTGAAGAACTGCGAGTCAAAGAAACCGACCGTATTTTAGCGATGGTGACCAATCTTAAAAAAGCCGGTGCCCAAATTGAGGAACTTGCTGACGGGTGTGTCATTCGAGGTGTTTCCGGTTTGAGGGGAGCTGAAATTGATAGTTTTGGAGACCACCGTGTGGCGATGAGCTTCGCGATTGCAAGCACCTTGGCTTCGGGGCCGATGCGGATTTTAAACACGGATTGTATTGCGACTTCCTATCCCGAGTTCACCTCACATTTTCATCAGGTCGCAAAAAGTTAAGCTTTATCAGCCTTCCCTCTGTTTCAATTGACAGGGGGCAGGGCGTTGCATATACTAGCCCCCGATTTCACCCTATTTTTTTATAAAAAGTGATGGTGCTATGTTTTTTATTGATCGTCTGCTCAGTTTTTTCTCGAGTGATATTGGAATTGATCTCGGTACCGCAAACACGCTTGTCTATGTGAAAGGACAGGGAGTTGTTCTTTGCGAGCCTTCGGTTGTTGCGGTTGATAAAGTAACCGGTCAAGTTCTGAAAGTGGGCGAGGAAGCTAAGCGTATGTTGGGCCGTACCCCCGGAAGCATTGTCGCCATCCGCCCCATGAAAGACGGTGTGATCGCCGATTTTGATATTACTGAAGCGATGCTTCGTCATTTCATCCAAAAAGTTCATCGTAAAAATACTCTCATTAGTCCGCGCGTTGTGATTGCCGTTCCAAGCGGTATTACGGAAGTTGAAAAACGTGCTGTCAAAGACTCCGCGGAGCGCGCCGGAGCCCGTTCACCTGTTTTTTTGGTTGAAGAACCTGTAGCCGCCGCAATCGGTGTTGGCCTTCCGATTCAGGAACCTACCGCAAGCATGATTGTGGATATCGGCGGTGGAACCACCGAAATTGCCGTGATTTCTCTAGGCGGAATTGTTTTTTCAAAAAGTTTGCGCGTGGGCGGAGATGAATTTGACGATGCCGTAATTTCTCATTTGAAGAAATCATACAATCTTTTGATCGGTGAAAGAACCGCGGAAGAAATTAAAATTCGCATTGGGTCCGCGTATCCTCTCGAAGAAGAAATGACGATGGATGTTAAGGGTCGTGATATTTTGGCGGGTCTTCCTAAGACGATTACGATTACCAGTGAAGAAATTCGCGAGGCTCTTTCCGAGTCGCTTTCCGCAATTTTGGAAGGTGTTCGTATCGCGCTTGAGCGTACTCCGCCGGAACTTTCCTCGGATTTAATTGATAAAGGAATTATTATGGCGGGTGGTGGTTCCTTGATTCGCGGTTTAGATAAACTTGTCAGCGAAGAAACAGGTTTGCCGGTGCATATTGCTGATGATCCGTTGACTGCGGTTGCGCTTGGGACCGGACGTTATTTGACGGACTTTAACTTGTTGAAGAGCTTGTCAGTCAATCGCGGCCGCGCAAGTGCCCGCGAGTATTAATTAGTTTTGGCCCGATAAGCTCAATCGATACGATCAACTTTGATCTGTGCCAACGGTACAACCGGACACCGGAACACGGCCGGTTAATTTAATAAAATGTTTAAGCGCTTTTTAGCTTTTGCTGCCGTTGCTTTTGTTTTGATCGCCTTCACTTTTCAGTTTCCCCATCTTCGCAGTTCTTCCGGTTTATGGATTCACGCGGCTGCTCGGCCTTTTCTTGAAGCCGCCGACATTTTCAGTACTCAGGCAAATAATGTGAGGCATGACTTTTATGATTATTGGCATGCTATCGACAAGCAGCATGAACAAGAGCAGGAAATTAATGAGCTCGAATCAAGATTAGTGCTATTTGAAGAGGTCTTGCGGGAAAATGCCCGGCTTAAAAAGCTGTTGGATTTCAAAGATGAGCTTCCGCAAAATGCCGTAGGCGTACGCATCATTGGCTACGGGCTCAAACCATGGAAAAAATCTGTTTTGCTCAACAAGGGAAGTGTTCAGGGAACTCGATCTGCATCTTCGCTTGTTGTGCCTTCCGGGCTTGTTGGACGGATTGTGGACGCGGGATTGTTTTCATCACAGGCGATTTTACTTAACGATCCTGAACCACAAGTGACTGCTGTTACGCTGAATAGTCGTGCGCAGGGGATTGTGGAAGGCAATGGGGGAGAAAAACTCAAATTGCGCTATCTTAATTTGGATGACGCGGT
>CAZSVD010000117.1:0-1794 GCA_964610145.1 uncultured bacterium
GAATCGTGTCATGTCTTGGGAATAACCCAGGCGAGGTTTTTGAGTCGCTTTATCATGGGCGTTCCGGAATTTCCTACCAAGAAGAATATCAGAAGCTGGGACTCCGCAGCCAAATCGCGGGAAGTATTCGCATTCAACCCGCTGATTACATTGACAGAAAATCATTGCGTTTTATGGGAAACGCGGCGGCTTATGCGTGTATTGCGATGCAGCAAGCCGCGGAAGATGCGGGTTTGAAGCTTGAATCGATTTCAAATGAGCGAATCGGAGTTGTCGCGGGTTCGGGCGGGGCATCTTCTTGCAATCTGGTTGATGCCGCCGACTCGTTAAGAGCTCAGGGTATCCGCGGGGTTGGTCCCTTCCGTGTGCCGCGTACGATGAGTAGTACGGTTTCGGCTTGCTTGGCCAATTATTTCAAAATAAGAGGAGTGAATTATTCGATGACATCGGCATGCGCGACCAGTGCTCATTGCATTGGGCATGCGATGGAGCTGATTCAGCTTGGGAAACAAGATCTTGTTTTTGCGGGCGGCGGCGAAGAAGAACATTGGTCTTTGAGCATGCTCTTTGATGCGATGGGTGCACTTTCGTCTGAATATAACTCTGCTCCGGAAAAAGCTTCGCGGCCCTTTGATATGAGCCGCGATGGATTTGTGATTGCGGGCGGCGGCGGAATTTTGGTTTTAGAAGAACGCGAGCGGGCTTTGCGGCGCGGTGCGAAAATTTATGCAGAGCTGGCGGGTTACGGCGCAAATTCGGATGGTTTTGATATGGTGCTTCCCTCAGGGGAAGGTGCCGCGCGTTGTATGCGTCAAGCGATTCAGTCCCTTGGACAGGATGAGTCGGTAGATTATGTCAACGCTCATGGTACGGGAACCCAGCAAGGAGATTTGAAAGAAATGGCGGCGATACGGGAAGTGTTCGGCGCGAAAATTCCCCGCATCAGTTCGACGAAGTCTTTGTCCGGCCATTCGCTTGGTGCTGCCGGAGTTCACGAGGCTATTTACAGTTTAATCATGATGGAAAAGGGTTTTGTTGTCGCTTCAGCCAATATTGATCATTTGGATTCTGCATTTGAAAATATGTCGATTGTGCGCCAAAGACAAGAGGGCGTGAGGCTCGATGCCGTGATGTCCAACAGCTTTGGATTTGGCGGGACTAATGCTTGCCTGCTGTTTCGGCGTGATCAAAAATAAAAAGGAATTTCATGTCAGTTCATTCATTTCATATCCCTGTGATGGGGACCGGTTTTACGATCGATACTCCTCTTAAAGTGGCGCGTTATGGCATTTCCTCGGTGATGTCGGTTGATGACAATTTGATGGAGAAATTGCGCGAATATTATTCAGCGCAAGAGGGGCTTCCGTTTCAGCCGATTGCTAAAAACTCACTTGATTCCCGGGCGCGGAGGATTACGGCTTATTTAAATTTAGTGCATGAATTGGTTCAAAAGCAATTTTCAGAATTAAAGCAATCTTCGTTTGAGCCCGGAAGCGAAATTACAAAATATTTTGAGCTGTTGGCGGATGATAGTGAGCTCAAAAAAGAGTATAGCCGAATGATGGCGATGGAAGAGGGCGATGCAAAGATTCAGCTTCAAAATGAATTGCGTCAAAAGCTGGAGGCCGGCTCGATCGATGTTAATTTGCTCACCAAGCTCGATCGTGAAAACTATCAAAAGGGAGAAAAACTTTCGCGTGATTATGCCGATGGCGTGGCGGCTTTGCGCGGCTTTGCCCAAAGCAAGTTAGAAGCTTCGGTTGTTTTTTCGGCGGGAATTAATCCGTATCTGTA
>CAZSVD010000118.1:0-2720 GCA_964610145.1 uncultured bacterium
CCCGCGATAATTTCTCCGCGGTCTCCCAAAGATAAATGGAAAGGCTTTTTGGAAGGTTGAATTTTCATTCTAGCGGCCGACAAGACTGCGTTTGACGGGATCAAAGCTGCGGCGATGAATCGCGCAGGGACCGCTTTGGCGCAAAGCGTCCATATGCATTTGCGTGCCATATCCTTTGTGTTTCGCAAAACCATACAAAGGATATTCTAAATCCATTTTCTCCATCCACGCGTCACGAATCACTTTCGCCACAACGGAAGCAGCGGCAATGCTCGCCGATTTCGCGTCGCCATCAATAATCGCTTTTTGCGGTATGGATAAGTCGGTTGTAAAAGTTCCGTCAATCAAAAGGCCTTCGGGAGAAACACAAAGATCTAAGACGGCGCGCTTCATCGCAAGCAAAGAAGCCTGAAGAATATTGATCGTATCGATTTCTTTTTCATCGGCAAAGCCAATTCCGATCAATTGATGCTGAATGATTTCTCGGTAAATCTTTTGTCGTTTTTTTGCGGTTAATTTTTTAGAGTCATTCAAACCTGAAAGGCCTTCGGGATAAATTAAAATCACCGCGGCCGCAACAACCGGGCCGGCAAGCGGACCGCGTCCGGCCTCATCAACGCCTGCCCAAACAGAAGAAGAAAAGGCCTTCCGGTCAAAATCAAACAGTGCCGTTTGATTTTCGGAAGGCCTTTCAGATGACATTTCGCGGTTAGGCGTGGTCATACGACCATAGGCCCGGAGCAAGCTCCGGCTTAAAGCCCAGAGCTAAAATGTTAGCTCTTCAAATCGCGCATATAATAAAGTTTCGCGCGACGAACAGAACCCGTACGGGTTACCTCAATTTTTTCGATTGACGGCGTATAAAGCGGAAAAGTTTTTTCCACTTTGTCACCATGCGAATCTTTGATCACGCCGAAGCTTGCGCCGGCGCCGGATCCGCGGCGACGAAGACAAACGCCTTCAAAAACCTGAGTACGGGTTTTATTCCCTTCCTTCACTTTCAAATGAATTTTCAAAGTATCGCCAACCCGAAATTCCGGGATTTCACGGCTTGCTTTCAATTTTGCGTCAATCGCTTGAATAACCTTACTCATTTTCTTTTGCTCCTTATTGTGGCTCTGCGCGTATTCGCGCAACCGCCGTTTACCTAAAAATTTACTATTTCTTCTTTAAACTTTTTTTCAACGCTGATTTATCTTCAATCTGCGTCTTTGTCTCCGGAACAAACCGAAGCAGATCCGGTCGATGCTTCCGCGTTAACTCCAGCGCTGTTTTATCACGCCATTTCTTAATCTTTGCGTGATCCCCGGAAAACAAAACTTCCGGAACTTCCCATCCGTTAAATTCGCGCGGCCGCGTATATTGCGGATATTCCAAAAGTCCGCCGCTATAACTTTCATCCGTCAACGATGCTTCATTGCCCAGCACGCCCGGAATAAACCGTGTCAGTGCCTCAATCAAACAAAGCGCGGGGGCTTCCCCGCCCATCGTGATAAAGTCCCCAACCGAAATCATCTGATCTACCAGATGTTCTTTGATGCGGTAATCCATGCCTTCATAGTGTCCCGCGATCAAAACAATTTTCTTTTTTTGCGAGAGGCCTTCCGCTAATTTCGGCGAAAGCAACTCTCCGTGCGCGTCCAAAAGAATCTTCCAAGAACCTACCGCGATCTCATTCAAACAAGCCATCATGGGCTCGACCTTAAACACCATTCCTGGACCGCCGCCAAAAGGCGAATCGTCCACGGTTTGATGCTTATCGCGCGCCCAATCACGCAAATTGTGCACGCGCACCTGAATCAAACCATCCGCCTGCGCGCGCTTCAACAGCGACTGCTGCAACGGGGATTTAAAAAAATCCGGAAACAGCGTAACAATATCTATTTCCATAACCATTTTTGCTTTGGGTTTCGCGCTTTATCGAAACCCAAAACAAACGACTTACTTTTTGCGTGCTTTGCGCTGTTGTTTCTTAATCAGACTTTTTACCGAGATGCTGATTTGAGCACCGGCTTTTGTCCAATGTTCGAGACGATCTTGCTTTACGACAAACTTTTCTTCTTTGGGAAGAGCGTCGTAAAAACCGATTTCCTCGATGAAACGGCCGTCGCGCGGCGATTTAGCATCCGCGACAACAATGCGCCATTGCGGACGGTTTTTTGCGCCAAAACGCTTCATACGAATTCTTACTGCCATTTTCTTTCTCCTTAATTACTTACTACGAACAACTACCAATCTGCTAATTATTGCTTATTTCGCGCAGCGAGCTTTATCAAGCTGCGCAAATATAAATAAAAGAATAAAGAGCTTTGCTCTTTATTCTTTTACCCTTCTGATGCTGGCGCCTACTTTTGAAAGCTTCTGCTCCAACCGATCGTATCCGCGATCCAAATGATAAACGCGATTCACTTCGGTTTCACCATCAGCGACAAGCCCTGCAAGCACAAGTGCCGCGCTCGCGCGCAAATCGGAGGCCATCACCGGCGCGCCGCTTAATTTTTTAACACCATGAATCACCGACGTTGCGCCTTCCATAATAATCTTTGCGCCCATACGTCCGAGCTCGCTCACGTGCATAAAACGATCCGGATAAATTTTTTCCGTAATCACGCTGATGCCGGGAGCAATTGTCATCAAAGCCATCATCTGAGCCTGCAAATCCGTCGGAAAAGCGGGATACGGCAAAGTCGTCATATCCGTCGCTTTCAATTTTCCGCGGC
>CAZSVD010000119.1:0-3627 GCA_964610145.1 uncultured bacterium
GGGCGCAAACGCATGTATGTTTCCGCAAAAACTCAGGAAGAAGTTGTAAATCAGTTTCATAAACTGTATTACGACTCGAATATTTTCGGAAAAACGTTTGTGGATACCTTTTGGATGGGGATTCCGATTTTAAAATGTCCGCTGGATATGTGGATTTATCAGGAAATGATCTACACCTTGCGGCCCGATTTGATCATTGAAACCGGCACTGCGGGCGGCGGAAGCGCTCTCTATTATGCTTCGCTCTTTGATTTATTGGGCCATGGTGAGGTAGTTACAATCGATATCGAAAAAAATGATAAACGCCCCCAACACAAGCGTATTCAATATATTCATGGATCTTCCACCGCGCCCGAAATCGTTGAAAAGGTAAGAGATCTTGCGAAAAGCAAAACGAACATCATGGTGATTCTTGATTCCGACCACAGTATGAAACACGTACTCGAAGAGCTTCGACTGTACCACTCTTTCGTTACTAAGGGAAATTATCTGATCGTGGAAGATTCAAACGTCTACGGGCACCCTGTATTTCTTGAGCATGGACCGGGACCGATGGAGGCTTTAAAGGAGTTTTTAAAGACCCAAAAAGGTTTTGAAATCGATCGCACAAAAGAAAAGTTTTATATGACTTTTAATCCTTCGGGATATCTGCGAAAACTTTAACGCAGCGCGACTTTGAGTTATGGATTCACACGTTACTCGTCAAACATCAAAAGACTCTTCTTTCGTAAGTCTGTCTGTCCAAGGAACTGTTCTGCTTTTTTCTATTCTCACACTTTTTTTAGTTTTAACAGGAGCGGTTCCACTTGTTCAGCTTGGAATTATTCCGGATCTCGGCCGAAAAAGCCGCTATGTTAATCCAGCGCTGATTTGCGTAACAGTTTACTATTTGGGCATGATTCTTTTAAATCGACTCACACCTTACACTTTTCAAAAGCTGTATATTGTTAATCTTTGGAATAAAGCGTGCAGAGTGCCATTAGTTTTCTGCGTTACGCTGATCGCTTTAACTTACTTCGCGTTAACGCTGAGTGTCGGATTTGAACGCTATTTAGCTTTTGAAACCAGAGGATTTGACCTGGGGATTTTTGCTCAGGCGGTATGGAATACCACGCAGGGTAAGTTTTTGTTTTCTTCAATAAAAGAGAATATTTGTCTTCTCGGTGACCATGTCAGCCCGATTCTCGTTTTGACCGCTCCGTTTTATAAGCTTTGGCCCGATCCGCGGATGCTTATCGCGCTGCAAGCGTTTGCTGCCGCGTCAAACTTCATCCCACTCGCGCTTCTTGCCGAAAATAAACTTCAAAACCGATCTCTTACGCTTGTCCTTCTTTGTATGTACTTCTTCTTTTATCCAATGCGCAGCGCACTTCACGAGGATTTTCATCCTGAGGTTATAGCTGAGTCATTCTTGTGGTGGGCTTTTCTATTTCTTGAAAATAAAAAAATCAAACTCTTTTTAGTTTGCCTTTTGATCGCGGCCGGCGGGAAGGAAAACTTCCTCGGCATCACTTTTATGCTCGGATTCTATGCTTTGATTTGGAAAAAAATGCGTGCGCTGGGTGGGAGCATTATGTTTGTTTCTGTCGCATTACTTTTTTGGGAAACACGGTGGCTTGTTCCGCATCTCAGCGGACAGCCCTTCTTTTATGCGGGAAATTACAGTGAGATGACAGGTAACCCGTTGCTTGGACTTTTTCAGCGTCTATTTAATCCGGAATCTCTTGGCTATTTTTTAAAAGTTTTTGCTCCGTTTCTTTTTTTGCCATTTTTTCATATCCCGACTTTATTCTTAACATTTCCGATTTTGTTCCAAAATCTGCTTTCCTCCAGCGGAGGGATGCGCTCATTTAACTACCATTACCTGACCGGATTGACGCCGTTTTTATTTATTGCGACCATTTATGCGATCAGGTCACTTCGTGACAAGAGTATTCGATTTAACCGATATTTGGGGTGGGTCGGTATGTTGCTTTTATTTACAGCTGTCGCTCGTTCAGGCCCATCCGAATACTATTTTTACTGGCAAAGCCATGATCATCAAAGCGAACACCTCGGATTAGTCAGAGAAAAGCTTCAATCCATTCCTTCAAACGCAAAAGTATTAACTCACAATAATTTTATTCCGCAACTTTGTAATAGAGAATTTATTTATCAATTCGACTATAATACCCAGCATTCAAAGTTAGACTTTGCCAAGCGATATGAAGCAGACTATGTTATAGGCGATATGGCTTTTTGGGAGCCCGGTACTCCGACTCCGGCAGAAACAATCAAAGAATTTCTTGCGGCTGGTTATCAACTAAGCTTTGAAAAAGATGGTTTTTTTATACTCAAAAGATAAAAGGGGAATAGCATGACAAAGAAAGCACTTATTACCGGTATTACAGGCCAAGACGGTTCTTATTTGGCGGAATTACTTTTGAGCAAAGGCTATGAAGTTCACGGACTTGTTCGCCGGGTTGCTTTGGAAGACGCGGAGCATCGATTGACTCGAATTGCACCGATCCTGAATAAAGTGAAATTACATGCCGGATCACTCGAAAGCTACGCCAGCCTCCACAAGATCCTCACTGCGATTAAACCGGATGAATGTTACCATTTAGCCGCTCAAAGCTTTGTGAGCTATTCTTTTGAAGATGAGTTTTCAACTTTTAATATCAACATCAATGGAACGCACTATATACTCTCAGCGCTAAAGGACTGCGCTCCAAAATGTCGCTTTTATTTTGCCGGCTCAAGTGAAATGTTTGGCAAAGTACGCGAAACCCCGCAAAGAGAAGAGACTCCGTTTCATCCACGTTCGCCTTATGGAATTTCAAAAGTTGCGGGTTTTGAACTGACGCGAAATTACCGGGAAGCATATGATATGTTCGCAGTTAGCGGCATTTTATTTAACCATGAATCACCGCGCCGTGGATTTGAATTCGTAACAAGAAAAATCAGTCATGGTGTAGCTAAAATCAAGGCCGGACTCGCAACGGAGTTAAGACTTGGAAATCTCGATGCCAAACGTGACTGGGGATTTGCGGGCGATTATGTCGAAGCTATGTGGCGCATGCTTCAACAAGATGCTCCCGATGATTATGTTGTTTCTACCGGTGAAACTTATTCAGTCAAAGAATTTGTTGAAGCGGCCTTTGGTCATGTGAATTTAGACTGGAAAAAATATGTTGTCACAGACCCTAATTTTTTTCGCCCAGCTGAAGTCAATTTACTTTTGGGGGACTGCTCCAAGGCAAAGAAGAAATTAGGCTGGCAGCCAAAAGTTAAATTTCAAGAATTGGTCAGAATGATGGTTCAAAATGATTTGGATGCGGTTTTGCGAGAGAACAACATTGCCGCGGCAGCTTTGAAATAAAAATTAACTGCTAATGATTCGGGTTGCCTTTGACGGGCAAAGCAGGCATGGCGCAAAGAGCGGATTGGGCGTTTATACAACCGCGCTAGTTGATGCGCTTAATACGGCATCGCGCAATCATGTTCAAATTGATTTTTTTCCGACCGGTAACAGCGCGTTTGCGGCTCCTCTCAACACACCATCTCGCCTGCGATGGGAAATTTGCGAGTTTCCGAAGCTTATTAAAAAAGGCAAATATGATATTGCGCATATTCCTGCTTTTGCTA
>CAZSVD010000120.1:0-5593 GCA_964610145.1 uncultured bacterium
CCCTTAAAGAACGGACATAATAGACAGCCTCGAGGCAAAAATCAAACGATTTTGACCTATGCGACTGGCAGATGCTTGCCCAGAATTTGCTTCGCCTTTTGCATTGCGTTAAAACGGTGCGACACTTTATTCTTTTCTTCCAGCGTCACCTGACCAAAAGTTTTCTGAAACGGCGGATAGAAAAAAATCGGATCATAGCCAAAACCTTCCGTTCCAATCGGCTGCGGGTGAATCACACCAAAAACCCGCCCCACACAAGCCCCGATCAAATCACCCTTTTCGGAAACAATCGCGATATGCGACTCATAATGCGCGCCGCGACAATTGACCGGTAGGTTTTCAAGCAACCCAAGTAATTTTTGATTGTTCGCCTCATCCCCTTTGGCTTCTCCCGCAAAACGCGCGGAATAAACCCCGGGAGCACCTTCGAGAGCGTCACAGCAAAGCCCTGAGTCTTCCGCCAAAGTCATTAACCCCGACTGGGCAGCGTAGCCTTTTGCTTTAAGCAAAGCATTCTCTGAGAACGTCGTTCCCGTTTCCGGAACTTCTTTAAAACCTGCAATCGATTTCAAAGAAACAAGTTCTACAGGCATTCCCCGAAAAAGAGTTTCAAACTCACGTACTTTCCCGGCGTTGGTTGTGGCAATTAAAAGCTTCTGCATCAGAACAACTTTTTCTGACTCCGGATTAATTCCGCAATTCCCTTTTTAGCATGAACCAGCAGCGCGGAAAGTTCTTTGTCGGTAAAAGGGGCTGATTCAGCGGTTCCCTGAACTTCCACAAACTTGCCCGCGCCGGTCATGACAACATTCATATCGACCTCTGCCGCGGAATCTTCGACATAGCAAAGATCCAACACGGGCGTTTCATTCACAACGCCCACACTCACCGCCGCGACATAATCAATAATCGGATCTTCCGTCAACGATCCTTGTTTAATCAGTTTTTCAACGGCCATCTTCAACGCAACAAAACATCCGGTAATCGAAGCGGTTCGGGTCCCGCCGTCGGCCTGAATTACATCCGCGTCGATCAAAATCGAACGCTCACCTAGTTTTTTCAAATCAACAACGGCCCGCAAACTGCGTCCGATCAAACGCTGAATTTCCTGAGTGCGCCCGGACTGCTTACCTTTTACGGCTTCACGTCCGATACGTTCGAGCGAACATCCCGGCAACATGCCATATTCCGCGGTAACCCAGCCTTTTCCTTGCCCCTTCAAAAATGGCGGAACTTTTTCTTCAACCGTTGCTGTGCACAAAACATGCGTATCTCCCATCTGAATCAAACATGATCCCCATGATTTTTTCAGATAACCCGGCTTTATTTTAAGCGGCCGAAGTTCCGATGCTTTTCTTCCGTCACAGCGTTTCATGTGTCTCCTTTTGCTCTGCGCTTTTGGCGCAATACTCTTCCTGTTTATTTATCGAATATTTAAAATTTTATGCAAACGCAAGCCAATACGAATATCTTTAAGATGCTTTTGCCCACGGCATTGCAAATCCACGATTAACTTCATAAGCTGAGAATCATCATGGCCTTCGACTGAGCTCGTCAGCGGCTGCAAGTAAAGCACGGCATCAGGGGCGGTTTCAGCAGTCATCCTTATCAGCTCATCATACTCATCCAAACGAATATCTTTGGATACAACCATTTTAATAAAATAGGGATGCTTTTTGGACAACTCTAAAAAACGCTTATGTTCGGCGATATAACTTTTTTCCTTGGTGACGCTTGCCGGCTTGAGATCCATCGCAATCACAGCGCAATCATCCTTCACTTCTTCGAGCGCTTTGTGCAAAACTCCGCTGGTTTCCAAATAAACACTAAGATTTTTTTGGCGTAGTGCCGCGATAAGCGGCTTAATAAACGGCAAATAAATCAAAGGCTCTCCGCCCGTCAAACTGACATGCAAATGTGGTCCGTTTTCTTTTTCGAGACTTAAAATTTCAGCCACAGTTTCATCCAAGCTCAGGGATTTACCGATTTTATGAATTTCATCGCAGTAGGTACAATGCATGTGGCATTCTTCAAACCTCACAAAGATCGTCTTGGCACCCGCATACGGACCCTCACCCTGCAGTGAGGAAAAAATTTCGGTAATTTGCGCGGTTGAAGCTGTAGCAGGAACTTTCATGCGAATTTATCCGACAAGCGGATCCTTTTTACCCGCATCCAAAAATCCTTTGGCGCGCAAAAGACAAGAATCGCATTTACCGCATGGTTTTTTACCGCCGCGATAACACGACCATGTTTTTTTAATCGGCACGCCAAGCTCAAGCGCCTTCAGCACGATTTGCTTTTTTGACAATCGCAAAAGCGGTGCAAAGATTTTGATGGTCCGTCCCTCCGCTCCGGCCTTAGTGCCCTTGCGGATCAGCGCTTCAAATGTTTTTAAATAAGCCGGACGGCAGTCAGGGTAACCGCTGTAATCTACGGCATTCGCACCGATAAAAATGGCGCCGGCATTTTCAGCTTCCGCGCAGGACGCCGCCAGAGATAAGAAAACACTATTGCGCGCAGGGACATAGGTATTCGGGATACGTTTACTGATATGCGCCACATCTTTTGCGTCATGAAATAAAACTTTTTTATCCGTAAGCGCGCTGCCTCTCCAAGGCATGGAAAATTGGACATCATAGTGCTTAACGGCAACTGCTTTCGCCAAAGCATGCGCGGATTTTAATTCCCTGTGGTGCCGCTGTCCATAATCAAACGTCAGCGCAATAACATCGTAACCCTGTTTGCGGGCTTCATACAGACATGCGGCAGAGTCGAGGCCGCCGGAAAGAAGACAAATTGCTTTTTTGCGGTTCATACTCGGACAAGTTTAAAACTTTGAATCTCTTCGCCTAAAAATTTATTCCCGATTTTAACAAAATTGCGACCGTGATCTGTCACGTATACTTTGAGCGAGCCTTTGTCCTTGCGGTCCGAAAGCAAATTCTCTTTAAATAGCAATTTCTTCAGCTTGAACGCCGTGGGCTCCGCGGAATCAACCAACGCGACACTTTTACCCATTTCACGCTGAATTACGTTCCTCAAAAGAGGATAATGCGTGCAACCAAGAATCAACGTATCGACTTTTTTCTTTTTTAATGGCGCAAGATATTTTGCGGCAACCTGCTCAACAATCGAACCGTGAATCTCGCCCTCCTCGACCAACGACACAAAAAGCGGACAAGCACGCAGAAAAAAAGAAATTTGATCGCCGGCTTTGAGCAGTTTTTTTTCATAACTCGAGCTTTGAACCGTTGCCTGAGTCGCAATGATTCCGATTCGCCCATTTCGGGTGAACCTCACTGCATCTTCAACCACGGCATCAATCACATTTAAAACCGGTTCTTTAACGTGAGAATCTACATAGGAATAGGCGTAAGCTGAAGCGGAGTTGCAGGCAATCACAACCGCCTTGGCATTTTTGCCCAATAAAAAACGAGCGCATTGGAGTGAGCGCTCCTTGATTTGCTGCTGTGATTTATTGCCGTAAGGCAGATAGGCCAAATCACCGATATAAACAATATCTTCATTCGGTAAAAGCCGGCGAATCTGCTTCACCACGGTCAAGCCGCCCAGACCTGAGTCAAAGACTCCGATGGGTCGCTTGCTGGATGCCATAGGCACGAATATTTATTTCTTAGCGGCCGCGCGTTTACGCGCTGCGTCCGAATTTGAAGACGGATTCAGAAAAGCATCGATTTTTTTCAAGGCCTTACGAATGACCGTATCGTTCTGCACTAATGCAAAACGAATATATCCTTCGCCAAACTCTCCAAAACCTGTACCCGGTGCTACAGCAACCCCGGTTTTGCGAACCAAAAGCTCGGTGAATTGCATCGAATTCAAATGCCGGTAAGCTTCGGGAATGCGCGTCCAAACGTAAAAGGTTGCTTTCGGCTTGGTAGTTTTCCACCCGCAAGCGTTCAAGCCATCTACAAAGAGGTCAACGCGCTTACCGTAAATCTTCACAATTTTACTTACGTAATCTTGCGGTCCGTTCAGAGCCTGCGTTGCGGCATATTGCAATCCGCGAAAAATACCGAAATCGACATAGCTCTTGGCTTTATAAAGCCCCTTGAGCACAGTGGCATTTCCAACCGCGAAACCAAGGCGCCATCCCGCCAAGCTGTATGACTTTGAGAAGGTATGAAATTCCACGCAACGATCTTTAGCACCCGGAACCTGCATAATGCTCGGCGCCTTATCTTTTGTAAAAACGAAATCAGAATACGCCAAATCATTCACAAAAATACACTCGCGCTGTTTTGCCCAGGCAACACACTTCTTAAAAAAGGCGAGATCCGCAGTGGCGGCTGTGGGATTATGAGGATAGCAAACAATCATCAGCTTGGTTTTATCCGCGATAGCCTTTGGAATTTTATTAAAATTCGGAAGAAAACCTTCTTCCTCTTTAAGCGGCAGATTGTAAAGCTTTCCGCCGTTAATCATCACACTATTAAAATGAATCGGATAGGCGGGCGACGGAATGACAGCGACATCCCCGGGATTCAAAAAGGCCACCGCTAAATTTGCGATTCCCTCTTTGGAACCGATCAGAGGCAACACCTCAGTATCCGGATCCAAAGTAACGTTAAACTTCTTTTTGTACCAAGCTGCGATGGCTTTACGGAAATTTTTTTCAATTTCCCAAAAAGGTTTGGAATATTTATGAATATCTTTGATTTTAAGCGACTTCTCAAGCGCCTTGACAACATGGGGCGCAGGCGGAAGCTCTGGGTTCCCCATGCTAAAATCAAAAATTTCCATCCCCGTGGCGGCGACTTCTTTTTTCCAGCCATCAACTGTGGTAAAAAGATACGGGGGTAACTGTTTTAAACGATCTGCTTCAACTATCTTCACAAAAATACCTCTCGCGGATTATTCCGCTTCTTCGTCAATCGCGCAAATCACTTCGCCCGACTCAACTGTTTCGCCTTCATCATAATAAACTTCTGAAAGAATTCCGGCACAGGGTGCCGCCAAAGTAAATGGAGTGTCATTGGCAAGAAACTCGACAATTTCATCACCTTCGCTTACAGCATCCCCTTCTTCATAAAACCAGTTTTGAACCTGAGCTTCCTCAAGTCCTGCCGGTAAACCTGTCAGTAAAATTTCCTTCATAACAATTCCTTAAAAAACTTAACGCCGGACTGATTCATTGTCACAGGACCGGAAACATGGCTGAATGTTTCACCGGCATGATAAGAACTGCGAACATACGGGCCGGCAAAAACTTTTCGAAATCCCATGGATTCATATTTTTGCGCCAAACGTGCAAATTGATCCGGATGGATATACTCATGAACAGGTAAATGATCGGCACTTGGACGTAAATATTGACCTAAAGTTAAAATATTGACTCCGACTTTCAAAAGATCTTCGCAGGATTGATCCAGCTCACTTTCAGTTTCTCCGAGACCAAGCATCAAACCGCTCTTGGTCGTCATTGAAGGAGCAAGCTCCTTGATCAGTTTTAGCATTTCAAGAGAGCGATCATATTTCGCCTTCACACGAACCTGGGGAGACAGTCTTCGAACTGTGTCTATATTATGTGTATAAACCTCAGGACGCTCAGACACAAGCCGCGATACCA
>CAZSVD010000121.1:0-6139 GCA_964610145.1 uncultured bacterium
TCACGGGTGATTCCATTCAACACCGACACGGCCGGAGCGGTCAAAATTTGTCCTTTTTTAACCATAAAAAAATTTCCCACGCGCGATTCGGTTAAAAAGTGGTTTCCATTGAGAAACAGCCAATCATAGGCTCCTTCGGGCCTCCCCGCTAAAAGCTGCATTCGATAAAATCCCGTCTTGGCCTGAACCGTGGATTCTTTCGAAGACGGCGCTCTAAAACTTGAAGTCCTCAGGTCAACTCCGGTTTTATATATTTCGGGACTATGCCGGCGCTGATTCGCGATTATTTGCATTTTTCCCGCCCGGAAATTAAGCCTGATGAATCCATCCGCTATTTTTTTTGAGATCATTTCTTTTAAAACTTTCTTTTCGATTTCAGAAAGCAAAGGAATTTGTATCCCGCATGAATTGGCCGACGCCTTCAAACGTTTGAGATGCTCCGCGAAGCGAAATATTTTTCCCTGATAAATACGGAAAGATTCAAAAATACAAATTTCTTTTTCAAAATCGGCCGTCAGCGGCTCTGTCAAATTCAGCATCTTTATTTTGAAAGCGCGTGCATCAGCGCCTCTCCTTTTGCTAAAGTTTCCGCGTATTCACGCTCGGGATCCGAGTCATGCACAATCCCAGCGCCAACCTGAAAACTGCCTTTGCCCCGATTGAAAATCAAAGTGCGAATCACGATATTCCAGTCAATATCACCGTTAGGTTGAAAATAACCGATGGAGCCGGTATAAAGCCCGCGCCGCGACGGTTCAAGCTCATCGATAATTTCCATGCAGCGGATTTTCGGGCAGCCCGTGATAGTTCCGCCGGGGAACATCGCCGCAAACAAATCTAGTCCGCTTTGGTCTTTTCGCAATTTTCCGGTCACGGAAGAAACCAAATGAACAACATGCGAATACTCCTCAAGCGTCATAAATTCCGCTACTTTGACGCTTTTGTATTCACAAACACGGCCCAAATCATTCCGTTCCAAATCCACCAGCATCAGATGCTCAGCGCGTTCTTTAGCTGAACCCAAAAGATTTTTTTTCCATTTTATAATTTCCGGCTTACCCGCGACCTTACGGCAAGTACCAGCAATCGGACGTGTTTCGCAAAGAGACCCGCGTTTTTGAATCAGTCTTTCCGGTGATGAACTGGCAACTTCCAAGTCGCGTATTTTTAAAAATGATGAGAATGGCGAGGGATTAATTTCGCGCAAATATCCGTAGATTTGAAGCGGCGAACCTTGATAATCAAAAAGAAATTTTTGCGAAAAATTAGCCTGATAGATATCGCCAGCCTCAATGTATTTTTTGGCCCGAACGACTTTAGCGAGAAAATCTTTTTTTAGAATTTCAGATTTAAAATTTTTGATGGAAAAATCTGATTTGCTTTTGAAAACCTGCCGCGGCAACGGCGACTTTCCGATCCAGCGACGAGCTTGATGATCAAAACGGTAAAGATCTCGAAACTTAACTAAATAAACCGCGGGATATCCCAAAGAATTCTTTTTGCGGAAAGCAACCGAATCAAACAAACTTGCCGATTCGTAACCAAAGTAACCGAACACAAAATCTTTTTTTGAGCCCGTAAATTTTTGAATTTCGCTCAAAGCTTTTTTTGAATGCGCCAAATCTTTTTCGTTTAAAATAAGCTCGTCCCGCGCATCGCAGCCGATCAGAGAATACCGTTGATTCGGTTTTTGAAATCCAATGCTATCCAGAAAAAACGAGACGGGATGCTGCGCGTAGATTTGTTGATACGCCTGCCAGGGAGTCAAGGGAGTGCTTTTCATTCGCACAGTTTAGCGGAATCAGACGTCAGGCGAAAGACTGCTTCTTAAACCAGGCCTGTACTTGAGCAAGTTTATCGCCCTGGATTTCGATTTTCCCCTCTTTGACCGTGCCGCCACAACCGCAGGAGGTTTTTATTTCGCGCGCAATTTTTTCCAGCCGTTCCGAGCCGTACGTATGCAAACCCGCAACCACAGTCACTGACTTTCCGTTGCGCTTTTCGAGACGAATTTGCGGTCTCGGAGAGTTAGTTTGTTTCTGCGGTTGCGCCGAAGGCGCGGAGCCGGAAGAAGACCGGTCGTCCGAACTCAAGCTCCATCCCGGCCCGCTGGTTAGTCTCGTTTTCATAGATCACCACTTTTGAGGAACTTTTTGAATTTTAGAAACGTCGTATCCTTCTTGCGCGGCTAAATCAATCATAGTTTCATAATCAGTGTCAGAGATCTGCGGTTTGCGCGCCATAATCCAAAGATAGTCGCGCTTCTCGCGGCCGATGATTGTCCGCGTATAGTCTTTGTCTAAATATACAATCCTGTAATCTCCTTTAAACGGCCAAATAAACTGCATGCCCCAAACCGCGTTTGATTTTTTATCACGCACAAAACCTTTGGGCGTGTGTTTTTTCTCTTTGCCGTTAAATCCATTTTTTCGAAATGTGAACGTGGTCGCAATTGTGCCGTCCGAATTCAGCGCGTAAGACTCAACCGCATTATGAGCTCCTTTCTCCACGAAAGTAGGAATATTGGCGATCACGTACCACGGCCCCATAAAACGCTGTAAATCAACATGCTCCTCAATCCGAATCGGCCTGGAACCGGATGTCGCGCATCCTCCCAGAAACAAACTTACCGAAAAAATATAAATTAAAAATTTTCGGCTCATGCTTCTTCTAACATGGTTTTTAAATCAGCCAAACCTTTTTCAAATTGCGAGCCGATCATTTTGTCACAGCTCATAAAAACGCTCATCACTTTGCTCAATAACGTATTTTTTCCGTGGATGCTCCAGGTCATTTTGGTTTGCCCGCTTTCCTGCGTCAGCAGAAACTCCCCGGTATTCACGGCTTTGAAAGGTTTTAAAAATTCAAGCTTGGTCCGCACAAGTTCATTCGGCCGGCTTTCAATAATTGTCATGCGTCCCTCTCCGATATTTTTATTCCCGTTCCAATAAGAAGACGCGCCGTTTCCTGTCGCGGGCCCTTCATAAATCACTTTCGCGTTCGGATCCGCTTTCAACCAAGGCATCCAGGCATTGGCTTTGCGGGGATCATTAACTTGTTCAAAGACTGAGGCGGCAGGCACATTCATGACAATACTGCGGCTCACATGAAACTCGTCCGGTTTTTGAAAAGCAAGCGCGAGCACCACCACAACGGCAATTAAAAGAGCGGTAACAATAATTTTAAGCATTTTTGTTTCCTTTTATCGCGTTAAATCAAAAATTCGAGCGCATTGCCCGCTCCCTGAATATATTTCCGATTCAAAACATTAATCTTTGCGGCCGCGAAGCTTATTGATCCAAACTTCAATCGGCTCAAAGGTAAGATAAGCCGCGGGCACCACAAAAAGTGTCAGGATGGTGGAAACAAGCACGCCGCCGATGACGGCAACAGCCATCGGAATACGCGTTTCAGCGCCGGGTCCCATCGCAAGCGCGGGCGGAATCGCGGCGACAATCGTCGCGACGGATGTCATTAAAATCGGTCTAAGACGCATCGGACAAGCCGTTTGCAGCGCCTCAATGGTGTCCATGCCTTTTTCACGCATTTGATTCGTAAAATCAACAAGCAAAATGGAGTTTTTCTTCACAATTCCCATCAATAATAAAATACCAATAAAGCTAAACATATTAAGCGACTGATTTGAAATCAAAAGCGCGAGCAAAGCGCCCGAAATACTAAACGGCAGCGCGAGCAGAACCGTTACGGGGTGAATGATATGATTGAATTGCGAAGCAAGAATCATGTAAGAGACAAGAATGCCGAGCCCGAGCGCGAAAAACAAACTCAGAAAAGATTCTTTAAAAGTTTCACTCGTCCCGCTGAAAACAGCATGATAGCCTTCGGGCAAAATCTTTTTTGAAATATCTTTGGCGGCATTGATCGCGTCCGCCTGAGATTTTTTAGGACCGACATTCGCAAAAACACCGATCGCGCGTTCACGATTGTTGCGCGAAATAGACAACAAGCTTGGTTTGTTTTCGATGGTCACGACATCCTTGATTTGAACTTGTTCGCCGCGGTTATTCCAAACCATTAATTTTTCAATATCGCTCGCCTTCATGCGCTGATCCGCCTCAAGTTTCACGCGGACATCATAACGACGGCTACCCTTGGTATATTTCGCGATGGGTTCACCGCCCACCGCGGCATTAATGGTGTTGGCAATCGATTCAACGCTCACGCCGTAATCAAACGCTTTTTGCCGGTCAGGAAAAACACGGATTTCAGGCATGTCGGTGTCATAATCCACGTCCACGTCGGTGAAAAACGGGCTCTTTTTCATTTCATCCTGAATTTTCAAAGCATATTCACCGAGCTTTTCCCACACGGGGCCACGAATCGTATATTCAATCGGAAAACCGCGCTTGGCCGCGAACCCGCGCATAGAAAGATCCTGAATCGCCACGCGGGAAATCCCCGGAATTTTTGAAAACTCAGCGCGCACGACACCCATGAAATCTTCTTGCGTCAAACGCCGGCCTTTTTCCTTATTGAAAGGCCGCTGCTTCGGCTGTTTCATGTTGACGAAAATATTGCCGCTATTGACTTCCCCGCCTTCAAATCCGCCCACCGCGGAGTAATAACGGTTTAATTCCGGATGTTTCATCAAAAGCGCTTCGGCTTCTTTAAAACGCTCGCTGGTAAATTCAATCGAAGATCCGATCGGAGTCTGCACGCGCACAAGAAACATACTCTGATCCTGCGCGGGCATCAATTCTTTGCGGATATGCGGAGTAATATAAAGTGACCCAATAAAAAAGAGCGTCGCTCCGACAAGCACGACAAAGCGATGACGAATTGACCAGGCCACGCCTTTAGCATAACCGTGCTCAAGCGCCTTCATTAAGCCTTCGTAGAATTTACCAATAGCACTCTTACGTTCGCCGATTTCTAAAAATTCAGCGCAGCGCATGGGTGCCAAAGTCAAAGCTTCGAGCAAAGAAAGAAAAACCGCCGCGGAAATAGTAACGCCGAATTGAAAGAAAAATTTTCCGATAATTCCTTTCATATAAATTACCGGTAAAAAAATCGCGGCAATCGCCAAAGTCGCAGCCATAGCGGCAAATGAAATTTGCTCGGAGCCCTTCAAAGCGGCTTCAACTTTTTCTTCACCTTTCTCCCGGTGGCGCACAATATTTTCAAGCACCATAATCGCGTCATCGACCACGATACCGATCGCGAGTGAAAGCCCCAACAACGTAAAGGTGTTAAGCGTGAATCCCATAAATTTGATCACGATAAACGAACCTAAAATCGAGGTCGGAATCGCAAATAAAATATTCAACGTGCTTGACCAGGATCCTAAAAAGATCCAACAAACCGCGGCGGTCAAAAGGGCGGAAAGAATCAACGTAAAAACAAGTTCGTGCACGGCATCTTCAATAAAGCGCGTGCTGTCAAAATTTACGCCGATTTCATAGCCTGCGGGCAAAGTCGGCTCAATCTTTTTCATCAAAGCTTTGACGCTACGCGCCACCGCGACAGAGTTCATGCCGCGTTGTTTACGGATACCGAGTCCCACCGCGGGCTTTCCAAGCACGCGTGAAATACGGCGCATATCCGCAAGTCCGTCTTCAATGCGCGCGACTTCTTTCAGTTGAATCGGCCGGTAAATCGGCTGGCCGCCGCGATGATCAATCATGATATCGGCAAACTCTTCCACATTGCGCGCTTCACCCATCGCACGCACATTGGCTTCTTTTTCTGTGGTTTCAAGTCGTCCGGCGGGTTTTTCGATATGTTCGCGCTGAATGGCTTCCACCACATCCGCGACGGTTAACTGATATGCGGCTAATTTTTTAGCATCAATCCAAACGCGCAAATTGCGGTCGACATATCCGCCCAGAAAAACTTCTCCAACCCCGGGTACCGTTTTAAATTTATCTTTCAATTCAAGATCGACAAATTCCATTAAATCACGCACGGGATGATCCGTTTGCACGCTAATCCACATAATCGGCTGATCTTCGGGATTTGTTTTAATAATCACGGGCGGATCTATGTCGCGAGGAAGCCGCTGCTGAACTCCGGAAATTTTACTTTGAACTTCCTGAAGCGCAGCGTCAATATCACGGCCCAATTCGAATTCAAGTGTGATGGAAGCCGTGCCCTGCCGTGTTTTCGAAGAAACTTCTTT
>CAZSVD010000122.1:0-4660 GCA_964610145.1 uncultured bacterium
CAAAAATACTTCCCGCCAAGGCCGCGTAAATTCCCGCTTTTTCCGGTTTGCGGGAAGGAAAGCTTGTTAAAAACTGCCAATCCAGCCGTTTTAAACCATCCGAGATGGCATAAAACAAAAGCAGTCCCAAAGTCGTCATGGCAATCGCCATAGCAATCCACGCAATAACTTTAAAAATCACCTCATTACGTTTTTGCGCGCCGATGACTTTTTGAATCGGAAGACCGTCACGGATCATACATAAACCTCACGAAAACGCCTCCGCAATTTATGCCCGATAATATTCAAACTAAACGTAAGCAGAAAAAGCATCGCCCCCACCGCAAAAATAGTTCGGTATTCTAAGGTTCCTGTAGGAACATCCCCCAAACTTACCTGCACAATAAAAGTGGTCATCGTCATCACGGGATGAAGCGGATTCAGCGTCATTTGCGGCATTTGTCCTGCGGCAATCGCCACAAGCATGGTTTCGCCGATGGCACGTGAAATCGCAAGAATAAAAGAAGCCGTGATACCCGAAAATGCGGCTGGAATCACGACCTTAAATGAAACCTGCAACTTGGAAGAACCTAAACCATAAGCGGCGTTGCGTAAACTTTGCGGCACAGCATACATCGCATCTTCAGAAAGCGATGAAATCAAAGGTAAAATCATTATCCCCATCACAATTCCGGGGGAAAGCGCATTAAAACCGGGTAACCCGGGAATCATCTTTTGCAAAAGAGGGGTTAAAAAGAGAAGTGCAAAATAACCATAAATCACCGTGGGAACCCCCGCCAGAACCTCAAGAATCGGCTTTACGATTCTACGGAAACGCGGTGAGGCATATTCACTGAGGTAAACCGCGATAATAATTCCAAGCGGTGCGGCAACGACAAGCGCGATGATGGATGTAAGAAAAGTTCCGCAAAGAAGCGGCGCGATACCAAAATGTTTATCGGTAAAAAGCGGAGTCCATTGATGGTCGGTTAAAAATGAAACAATTGAAACTTCTCTAAAAAACTCAAAAGTCTCGAAAGACAAAACAGCAATAATTCCGACCGTGGTCAAAATGGAGATAAACGCGCAAAATAAGAGAATCGACCGTATCCACTTTTCTTTAAAATGACGCTGTTTTGAATGATTCATATTAAAACGGTAAAAGCACAATGAGAGCCTGAAATAAGACAGGCTCTCATTGTACCTAAATTACTAAAATACTTAACCGTTAATTCGATATTTAATTTTTTTCTTTCGAAATCAAATCGGCGATTTTAAAACCAATCGCACCTTTACCCTTAAAAATAGATCCTATCTTTTTTTGAGCAAGTTTATCCGCTGCATAGGTGTATGCTTCATCGGGTAGCGGCACATACCCCACTTCTTTCGTTAAATTTTTAGCTTCCTTGAGATAATACTCCACAAAGGCTTTAACTTCGGGTTTATCCAAAGACTTCTTATTTACATAAATGAAAAGCGGACGTGAAAGCGGCTGATAAGATCCATCAATCACGGTTTCAGGAGAAGGCAAAACTCCGCCCTTTCCCCCGTCAATCGCGGCAGCCTTCAATTTATCCTTATTTTCTTCGTAATAGGCCATTCCAAAATATCCGAGGCCATTCACATCGCTTGAAACAGCCTGAACCAACACATTGTCGTCTTCACTGGCAGTGTAATCACCTCGGCTGGCTCCTGCTTTTCCGTTAACCGCTTCAGTAAAATAATCAAATGTTCCGGAATCTGTTCCGGGACCGGCTAATTTGATCGGAGCATCGGGGAACTTGGGGTTAACCTGTTTCCAGCTTGTGATCTTTCCTTGCGCTTCCGGCGACCACATTTTTTTGAGATCAGCAACAGTCAAAGTGGAAGCCCAATCATTCTTAGGATTAATCACCACAGCAAGACCATCAAATGCAACCGGAAGCTCGATGTATTCAACGCCATTGTCGAAGCACTGGTCAATTTCTTTGGTCTTAATCGGACGAGAAGCATCTGAAATATCCGTTTCACCTTTGCAGAAACGTTTGAAACCGCCACCGGTTCCGGAAATTCCGACAGTCACCATAGCTCCCTGACTTTGCTTTTGAAATTCTTCCGCAACAGCTTCCGTAATCGGATAAACCGTGCTGGAGCCATCAACCGCAATGGTTCCGGCCGCAAATGCCTTTGAGCCGGTGCTCATCATCGCAATCAGTGCGAACACCGCCGCTAATTTCTTCAAATCTTTCATACTTATTCTCCTGTTTCCGCTTACGCGGAACTGTTATGAGTGCTTCAGATACATTTCGATTCCGTACCTGAGACGTTTATTCTATTAAGCTATTCGCTTTATCTTTGTAAATTCCGTGTAAAGTTCCCTGCGATTCCGTCCCGCCCGAACCAAGGGAACCGGGACAGAACCGTTTTCTGGGGAAACTATTACCACTTCCAAACAAGATCAGCCTGAAAGCGCTTTTGATTCAGATCAGGAACACCATTTCCTGTGTCTTGATAAATATTATCAACAAGGAAGCCTGCTAATCCAAACTCGAGATAGTCAGTCAACATATACTTAGCCTTGAGGACGCTTCCACGCTTGTTAGTATGCCCGTCACCGAAGTCAGAATCTGCAAAGGCTCCCACCGTGGCATCAGCGCCAATATATTTATAGGTATATCCGGCTTCCCACTGTCCTTTTGTCTTCGCTTCGCCAAACGTAATACCCACACCAAAAGCATTATTATGCCCGTTGATGATAGTGTTTTGATCATCCATATTATGAACATAGTCATAAAAAGGACGCACAGGCAAATTGCCGACCGGGATTTTTAATTCATTGTAAACTTCGATGATATTGAAACCCTTAGCATCCAACTGCGTTGAGTTTCCGTCATTATTACCGTTACCCCGAGCTAATGACGTCCCGTTAATGATGAAGTTACTCTGATTCGCGTAATTGCTAAAATTGTACAGAGACAACGCGGAAGTAAGCCCAAGCGGCTTCTCCATACTGTCCAATTTCAATTTAGGATTCATCCCAATTTGGAAAGCATACAAATTAGCGTCACCGCCGGTGGTATTATTTCCAACCGTGGCATCTTCGTCGAGAATGAACTGCCCTGCTGTAAACCAACCGGTTGCTTTAACACTCTCCGAATCAAACAAACGGAAGTCCATTGCTTCGTAAATACCTTCAGGACGTACGTCGCGATCCCAAATAATATCGGAAGAGCCTCTTTCAAATGGGTTTTTAAATTTACCGCCCGTAATTTCAACACCGGAAACAGGTCCCACCGCAGCCCAGGCCGGTTTGTATGTTGCCCAAGCGCGTTCAATAAAAATATTCTTAAAGTTAAAATTATTATCAAAAGTGGTGTTGGTTGAGGTGGGATCCACGTTACCTACGCTCGCCGTAGAACCCGAAACAGATCCTCCCGCATTATCCCCTGAAGCCAAAGAAAATCCCGCGCTAATTTCATCGGAAAATTTCTTTTCAAGTCCCATGCGTAAACGATAACGAAAACGATTACGCGGATCGGTTTCCTGAGTATTTGCGGTTGCGCTTGAGCGTGTTCCGCTTGAGTAGTCGAAAGCTTCATAACGAAGACGAAGATCTCCCGTGAATTTCAAATCCTTAAAAGTGGAGTAATCTTTACCCAGTTGTTTTTCAAACATGGTTTTGATTTTTTGCTCTTCAACTTGAGGGTCAACCGGCTTACCGATATTTTTTCCGCCTGTTTGGCCTTCAATCGAAGCGATTTTCGCATTTTGCGAATTGATCGTTTGCTGCATCTGAGACATCTGCTGCTGCATTTGTTCAACGAGCTTGGTAAGGTTCGCGTCTTGTGCGAACACGGTTGAATTAAGGCTGAAAAGCACCGCGATCGCGAGGCTCAAAGCTTTGATTATTGGATTCTTTTTCATTTGTCATCACCTTCGTTACTAGATTGATAATCTCAGAATACTTTTCCCAAACGGCGAAAGTATAGAAAGCCTGCGTCAAGAACAGATGATGAACGTGTAAAGTACGTGTAAAGATTTACAGGCGAAAGCAACCCCACCGGAAATGTCTGTTTTCTCACAGACGCGAAAGAGCCTGCAATCCGCCATGAAACTGATTGGATAAATTGTGGACCGCTACTTTTTTGCTGCAAGTCCCAACAATCACAATTTTGGAAGGCGTTGCCATTTCCTTTGAAAAAATAATCCACTTATCTCCCGCCCTGACTAATTCGCAATGAATACGATCAAGCGGCTGATCCTTATCAACATCGCCGTTCGCGCCACTAAAAAAACTCTCTACGATTTCACGGCGCACGGAATTACCGCAGTAACGGTAATCGGAATCTTTACGCATGGATAAACGGTCAATAAAATCATGAAGCTTCATATTTTTTACCTCGCTGACAATGCTTGTAATGTTTCTTTTGTTGATCCGGATACTACTTCGCGGATGTAAGCATCAAACGATTTTTGGGTAAAAAGCAGGTAAGATTACGCGGCTCTTGCGATGGCTTGTGCGGCACTCATGAGAACCGACACAACATTACGGATAGACCAAATTTTATTAGGAGTTCCGTTACGATAAAAATTAAACACCGCAGGGCTGGTAATAGCTTCAAAAACAAGGCTCCAGGGAATATTGCTACCTTCAAACGCGATCAGATTCGAGGACATCGTTCGCGCTCGTCTTGCTTCAGCA
>CAZSVD010000123.1:0-7678 GCA_964610145.1 uncultured bacterium
CATACGTTGACGCATCAGCCCCTGAATCCGCCTCGCTATCAAGTAAATAGATGAGCGCGCTCAGATGAAAATTATCTACTTCAAAAATCACCGGCTTTCCGTCAATGAGAATTCCGTCAAAGTAAAAACTTTTCCCGTCAGGATTTACAACAATCCGCGCCAAACGCTCATCCAGATTAAGCCGTCGATAGAGCAACATATCGTTGCCTTTCTCCGCTTTCAGCTTTCCCTGCTTTCTAAAAAAGAAATATCCCTCAGCCTGATGCTCGAGAATCCAATCCGGATTATTTTTATCTCTTTTAGAAAACAAAAGCCATTTCCCCTGACTTTGCTGAACTTCATCGACCGTGCTCGGCACTCTCGGATCTTGATAGACAGCCGAAGCGGGGTCGGATGAAAAAATATCAATAACCCGTCCGTTTTCGATTTCTGCACCTTTAATAAAACCGCTACGCGAAAGCCATGTAACCTCCTGCTCGCCGGCCATATTATCGGGAGCTGAAAGAGAGAGATGTGCCCCATAAACAAACTGTATCCCGTAAGAATCGTAACCGGAGCTAAGCCCTTTTTTAACCTGATATTCGCGCGCTTCGCGCGTTGTCATTTTTTCATAAAATTGTTTGCCTTGAATTTCCAAAAGACTGTACATTGTGGGTAAATCTGAATTTCCGCCGACATAAAGCTCTTCTTTGTCGCCTAAAGTCACCAAATTATTACCTCGACGCTCAAAAACAACCTCGTTGCCAGGATGAGCCAAATCAACAATTTTTGCGAATCTCACAAATTTCATTCCATCCACGATTATGCGAATGGGATTCAACCCCGATTGAATCGATTCAGGAACAGCAAAAGTGGACATTCCTAAAATTATGTAATCCCGGTCAAAACGCACCCGGTCAGCGACAATCGGATATTGCGCGTACAATGCGTCTAAATATTTTGAAACGGAAGTTTTCCTCGCCTCACCTGCCGCTTCTATCTCAAAAACATAATCCAGAAATTTTTTCCCCAACTCAAACGATTCAAGACCTTCCAACACAACAGTCTCTTTAGGATCATCTGTTTCGAGCGCTTGCTGAAATTCACCCAAGGTTTTCCCCGAGGAATCCACAAATCGGACCACAATTTTTCGACTTTGAAGTTCTATTTCTAAGTTGCCTGTCTTTTTGACATTGGCTGGATAAATCTTGGCGATGCCTTTTTTTTGATCCGTCAAATCAAGGCGCAAATGATTCCGCAAAAACTCATTACGCAACGCAGAACGAATCCGGCGTCCCTTTAAACGGAACTCCATGGGTTTTTTCTTCAGTTCTGTGCGAGTCTCAGAGCGGGATTTGATAACACTTCGAACCTTTGCGGTAATTAGCCGCCCCATATTGCGATTGGCGATCAAGTCCTGCGCGGTAGCCCAAGCTTTATTTTGAATTCCGGGAATCGCCATGATTTGAGTCATCATTTCCGTAATGGGAGCATAGGGAGGGTGCAGGTTCGTCAAAAGCTGATAAAGAACCTCTTGCTCTTCATGCCGAGCTAAAGCTGAACGATACTGTTCCGCCACATAAGATAATTCCGGGTCTGTCGAAAAACCTTGCCCGTAAAGTAAACGAATCGTCTTCCGAACACTTGAATCTATTTTTCCAAGATGATTGATAAAATAATCGGAAAATCCCCTCAAGAAATCAGGGTGAATCCGGTCATGCGGCTGTTGCGGACCAAGAAAATAATCCGCCCGCCCGGAGAAAAAATCGTGTATAGCCAATTTTCCCGCGGAAACATTTTGTAAAAAAGATGAGTCGCCGGTCGCTAGATTAGGATGATTTTGTGTTAAACCTTTGTATTCCCCTAAACTTCCCGTCAGCAAAATCAATTCACGAAATAAAGGCTGAGGCAACCGGTCAACAAAAACCACACGCACACGACCGCCTTTCAGTCTTTTTGGCCTTTCAAGTGACATCAGATGCGTCGAATAATCACCAAAGTCAACATAGCCCCCGTGTTCGTGTCCTTGAATGGGTGCGCCCATGTGACTCGAGCTTTCCGGCCAACCGGAAACTTTCCAATGCAGCCATTGCCTATAAAGCGATCTTCCCCATTCATCCAAAAGCGCAAAAACAACAATATCCTTATTTTTCTTTTCGCTATCCATCGCGATTTTTTCAAGATACGCCGCAAAAACTCCGGGGTTCTGAAAATAAGCCATCAGCCATTCATTCTTTTCCTGATTTTTTAAAACTTCTAAAGTTTCGCGATGAACCTGAAGCGCGTGAGACGGTTCACTGGGATGGTCCAAAAATGGACTCTTCGTAAAACTCTCTAAACTTGCAATGAATTCCCCCAGCCACTTTTCTCTTCGGCGGATAATTTTTTCGGCATCCTGCACTCTGTAAAAATTAGCTCGCTGAAAAAGTTCGGCATCAGCAAAAACATGCCCCTTCGTAAAATCCAATGGAATCATATTCACGAAAGTTTGATGCTGCGCACGAATCGCCACCGGACCCTCTTCACTTGGTGAGCCCGCTGCAAAAATGGGAACATAAATGCGATCCGGATTTCCTGGGATACTATGAAATCTCCCAACATTACCTTTCGCAACTTCCGCTGCCTTCATCCGGTCATAAATTAATGCCGAATGAATCGCTGACTCCGGAAACCCGGTCACTATCACCAATTCTGCCGGCTGCGTGTAATCTAACTGATCTACAAGTTGGATACGATCCGGATCGATTTCATTCTTTCCTAAAATCTGCTGATGCTCTTGATCAATATAAAGCGTTATTTCAATTCCTTTGATTTTGGCTTTAGCTAACGACTTTGCCAAATAAATCGCTGCGGCAACATTTCCAAAACCCAGCATATTTTCAACCGGTGTAATCACAATGCGGTAAGGCCCCCGTTTCTTTTTGGGCGGATTCAAATGTATCCCCGAAAGCAGATTCGGATCCACAACCAATTCTCTCAGCTGCGCCAACATCTGATGGATTGCTTGTGCATCAACCACCGGCACCGCAGCATGCTTCTCTTCCCGAGTTTCGGAACGAGCCTTCACTGTTTTTCGAAGATTAGATTCAAAGGGAGAACTAAGAGAATCAAAAATAATTTCCTGAGGAACTCGCCCTAGGGGTAAAAAGGCAACAACCTGTGTAGCTGCGACGGGAACTGCCGAACCGCCGGTGTGTCTCGATAAAAACGCTTCAATCTTTTTGAGCCATTGATCACGCAAAGCGGATTTTTGAGATTCCGGCGTCCAATCAGCAAGCCATTCATGCAAAGGCTCCACGACAGAACTCAGCGCCGAGAGATTGTTTTGATCCGCCAGACGGTAAATTAAATTTTTACGCCATCGCAGCAAAACATCATAAATTTCTTCCGGTTTTTCTTTGGCGTATTGTTTGACGAGATAACTCCAATAGGCTTTCTGCAGATTCACCGTTCCGCGCTCAACTTTCATTTCAGCGCGCCAACCCACTTGCCCCCGCATAAGCTCCGCGTAGCGGCCGGCACCTTCCAAGCCGGCCACCGCCGGGGTGACCAGAACCAAATTCCAACCCCTTTTTCCGGCAACTTTCTTAAAGGCCGCGGTATGAAACCCGCCCGCGATAAACAAAACCTTGCTGTTCTTAGCAAAAGCTTTTTCAACCTGCGATTCCATCATTTTTTCGCGTTGCTCCTGCACCGTGTAAAAATCGAGAAAAACGTTCCAGGCGGATTGTTTTAAATGATATTTTTTTACGGTTTGCCAATCAGATTCGGATAACTCAAGGCGAACCAATTTTTCCAGAAGCTGGAGACGCAAAGTTTGCTGAAGCAATATTTTTTGAGCGGATTTAGAAAAAGAGTGCTCCAACTTTTGCACCAAAAAGCGCTGATATTCTTCGGCCAATTTTTTGGCATCGAGGTGATCTTTGACTCGCGTCACCCGAAGAGCTAATTCATAAATGCGACGATCTAATGCCCCCATCATTTGCAATGACTCTTTCGGAAGGAGCTCCTCTGCTTTCATTGCGCTTTCACGTAGCGTATTACGCCCCATGCGGAAATCTTCAATGAGAGTATTCCATTTTAACTTCAAAGCCAAATCCGTAAGCCGCAAACCTTGTCTTTTTAAAGCATCTTTCCAAAACAACTGAAAGGCGGGTTTTGCGAATACGTTTTCAATTCGAAGAATTTCTCGAGCAGATTGAAGAAAGGGAAAGTTTCTTTTATCTTCATCACCCATTTCTTCAAAAACAAATTTAATTCCGGTCTGAAAATCCGCGTCGAGCAGCGCGTCCCATTTCATGGCAGCGGATGAATAAACCTTTTTCTTCGTTTGATCTAAAATACCGCGGGCTCGCTCAAGACTTTCCATCACCAGCACTTGCCGCTTCAATGCGGACTGATAATTTTTTACCGCCTGAAAATAAAGGCTTTCCGTTTCCGCTGACTGAGCAATAAGTTTTTTCGAAAGAATCAGCGCGGCCGCGCCGCCGCCGATATTTTGTGACGCAATGTCTGATTCCACTTTCTTTCTGAGCCAGTCCTGGTCGGGAAAACTTCGCTCAAAATTCAAAGCGGGAGCTTGACCCACCCCCTCCAAAAGTAAATTTGAAAAACCATAACGCGATTGCAACTCATTGATGATTTTATAAATTGATTTTTGAGCCGAGGGCACCGCGTGAGCATCTTCCAACAGTACCAATGTTTTGGATGCTCCCTTGACAGTCCATGACTGTGCATGTCCCAAGTCGGGAGCAATCTGAATCTCAGCCGTTTGATCCATAGCAGAGATCTTGACGGGAGAAACAATATCCATCGGAGCCGCTTTTAAGTCCGGCGTATAAAGCATGGCGCATTGCGTTGCTATCAGCAAAGCGGCAACCGATTTTTTAAAATAGAAATTGTTCATCAAAACCTTGCTAACTTATTTATTTCAATCAACTTACTGAACAAATAAAACACATTGCAAAAGACTGTAAATTAAATTTGATAAAGAAAATTACACCACGTCGTTTGGATATACAAATCAGGGGAAAATCAGGAGATCACATTGATCGTAATTGCTATATTTTGATAAGTCAAAAGACGCTTAAAAGGATGCGCATTGGGTCAAAATAGCGCTGCATTCTCTAAGCATGAAAATGATCCCAAACCGCTTGAGCGGAGGCAAAATTCATTCCGGGTAAACCCGCGAGCTGGGTTACTCCGGCGCGCTTCATCTCATCAATCGAATCAAAATTCGCCAACAGAACTTTTTTACGCGACTCGCCAATATTCGGAATTGAATCCAATTCTGATTTTTCAATCCCCCTACGCTTTAGAGTCCGGTGATAAGTAATCGCAAAACGATGCGCCTCATCCCGAACCCGCATCAATAAATGCAAGGCCGATGATCCCTTTTGAAAAACAAGCGGCTCTTTCGAATCCGTCGTGTAAATCCATTCAAATTTTTTCGCGATAGAAATCAATTTAATATTGGTCATTCCCTCTTTTTCTAAAATTTCCCGCGCGGCGGAAAGCTGTCCTTTTCCTCCGTCAATCATGATCAGATCCGGAATCCACTCCTCGCGGCCTTCTTTAATTCCGCGCAACATGCGTCCCAATGCTTCCTGAATTGAAGCAAAATCATTAATCCCCTCAACCGTTTCAATTTTATAACGCCGGTAACCTAATTTATCAGGAAGCTCGCGGTAAAAAGCAGTGCGGGAAGCCACCGTTTCATCGCCCTGAACATGCGAAATATCAAAGCACACAATTTTTTCTGGAAGCGCTTCCATTCCCAAAGCCTTTTTTAATTCCTGCGTTGCCGACATCACGATTGACCGTTCCGGCGCGCTCGGCTGAAATCTTTTCCGTCTTAATTTTTCAAGCGACTCGATTTGATTTTTATAAAACTGAGCGTCCTCAAACCGGAATTCGCTCGCGGCCTGTTTCATGCGCTCGGATAAATAATCTAAAAAACCTTTTTTTCCGCCGCCCAGAAACCCCTGAACTTCTTTTACCAGTTTGGCATATGGCCCCTCCACTTCGGGCTTGATACACGGCGCGACACATTGCCCGATGTGATAATAAAGGCATGCGGTTTTAGGTAATGTCTGGCATTTGCGAATCGGAAAAAGCGCCTGCACCAGTGAAACGGCTTGGCGTAACAATTTGGCATCTGTGAAGGGGCCGTAATAAACGGCTTTCTTTTCTTTTTGATTACGGGTAATGACAAGCCGTGGAAATTTTTCCCCGGTAATTTTTAAAAGTGGAAAACTTTTATCATCTTTAAGTTCCTTGTTGTAGCGCGGCTGATGTTCCCGGATCAGCTGTGCTTCGAGTAAAAGCGCGTCCATCTCCGTCGCTGTTGAAAGATAATCGACGTCGCGCGCATGACTCATCAAAACCTGGACCTTAGGAAAATCGGGATGATGGCCGAAGTAGGAGGTCAGTCTTTTTCTCAGCGATTTAGCTTTTCCGATATAAAGCGTTTCGCCATTTTCATCTTTCCAAAAATAAACTCCGGGAGAATCCGGAACCTCACGAACCTTGGCTTTAAGGGCGGTATGGTCGATTGGGCTCATGCCATCATTGCCGGCCCGCCTGATTTGCTTTTATTCCGGCGAATATATTCGAAGACCTGCTTGGCTTCTTTTCCCTGCAAAATGAGTGCGACAAGTAAATAAAAAACTCCGGAAAATGCCATCGTCCCTAAAAGCTCAATCGCGTAATGAGTCGGGGAAGCCGGAGGGCTTTTGTGCATCCAAAAAGCCAACACCATCTTCCCCACTACGGCCATCAGAACAGAAGCTGCCAAAGTTTTTGAAAAACTAATCGCACTTTCTTTAAACGGGAAAGTACCGACATGCTTTGGATAAAGAAACATGAGAATTCCAAATTGCACAATCGCCGCGATTGATGTCGACATGGCAAGTCCCGCTTCATGAAAAGGATGCATCAAAATAAAATTAAGGCTCGCGTTAATCATAAGTGAAATAATTCCAGCCCACATCGGAGTTTTGGAATCATGCGCCGCGTAATATCCGGTAATCATCATTTTCTGTCCTGAATACGCAAAAAGCCCCCAAGAATACGCGGCCAGCACAGCGCCTGTCCGAATTGTTGATTCGGCATCAAACTGCCCGCGTTCAAAAAGCATGCGCATAATATCGGGCGCGAACGCAATGAGTCCCGCCGAAGCCGGCAAAACAACCATATAAACAACCGAAAGTGAAAATGCTAATGTCTGCTTCGCTTCTTCCTTTTTCCCTAGTGCGATTTGATCGGAAAGCATCGGCAAAAGCGCGCTGCCCATCGCAACACCAAACATGGAAAGCGGCAATTGCATCACGCGGTTGCCGTACCAAAGACTGGAGTTGGCTCCCGGCCCTACCCAATAAGCAAAAGCAGTATCCACAAGCATATTCACCTGCACTGCCGCAAAGCTGAATAAAACCGGAGTAAAAAGTTTCCAGCTTCTCAGAAGGCCGTCGTGTCCTTTTTCCCACATCCATTTAAAATGAAAACCGATTTTTGCCAAGTCCGGCCATTCAATAATCCAATGTAAAAATCCGACAAACATCATGCCCAAAGCTAAAACTTGCAGCTGAGCGATTTCACCGCCTTTCACGAACGGAAAAACCAAAAACATGATTGCAATCAAAAGTCCGGTCATCAGAACAGGACCGAGCATCGGCGTAAAAAAGAGATCGTGGCTGGT